>JANPNF010000146.1:0-12353 GCA_031427315.1 Burkholderiales bacterium
CATCGCGCTCCTTGATCCGTTGCCCGGCGGCCACCAGCCAGGCACCGGTTGCCGACTGCAGGTAATAGATGCGCCACGGTTTGCCGCGCAGGCTCTCGTTGCGAAATCCAACCGCCTCCGGATTGCGCGTCAGCTGCACCCCTTCGTTGTCGGACAGCACCAGCGCACCGTTGGCGTCCCAGACGGCCAGCGCGAGTTCGCGCACATCGGCCGTGCCCGATCCGGCGTCGACCTTGGCCGGCAGCGGCTGCGAGAGGTTGGACAGGTAGGCATCGGAACGCAGCGTGGCCTGCACCTGCCGAGCCAAGCGGATCAGCTCGGCGTCGTACAGCTCGTTGACCTCACGGCGCGCCTGGTTGATCGACGCATACAACGCCACACCCCACACCAGCGGCGCGCAGATCAGCAAATACAGCATCAGCCGACGCTGCAGGCTCATAAGGTGACTTCACCCGACCCCAGCGCATAACCGACACCGCGCACGGTGCGCACGATGGCCGGATCGATCTTGCGGCGCAGGTGGTGCACGTGCACTTCCAGCGAGTTGCTTGATGGATCGCCACCGCCCCAGTCGTAGATCATCTGCTGCAGGTGCGTCTTCGACAGCACGCGCTGCGGGTGCTTGAGCAGGGCTTCCAGCAAGGTCATCTCCAGCCCCGTCAGCTCGACAGTCGCGCCATTCCAGCGCACCAGCTTGGTCGCGGGGTCGTACTCGAGTGCGCCGTGCTGCCACACCGATTGCGCCCGCCCGGCCGAGCGGCGCACCATGGCGCGCAGGCGCGCTGCAAGCTCATCGATGGTGATGGGCTTGACCAGGTAATCGTCAGCGCCCGCATCGAGACCGGCAACGCGCTGATCGACACCGTCGCGCGCGGTCAGGATCAACACCGGCACCGTCTGTTCGCGGCTGCGCCAGCGTTGCAGCCAGACCATGCCGTCGATGCCCGGCAGCCCGAGGTCGAGCACCACCGCGTCATACGGCGCGCTGGACAAGGCCGAATTCGCCTGCTGGCCATCGCGGAACCAGTCGACCACGTGGCCGAGCTGTCGCAAGCCAGTGGTCAACGCGTCGCCGAGCGACGAATCGTCTTCAACGATGAGCAAGCGCATGTAAAAGTCCCACGGGCAAGGAGGCGTCCGTCTTTTCGCATTATCGAGAAGTGCCACGTTGCGGTCGGCGCGACTTCGTTCGATCGCACAGGCGCCGATAAACTTTGCGACTGATGCGAGTTTTGTCCCTATCCACGTTGCGAAACATGCCCACTGGCATCTGGGTGCTGGGTATCGTCAGCATGCTGATGGACATCTCGTCGGAGATGATTCACAGCCTGCTTCCCTTGTTCATGGTCGGCACGCTCGGGGCAAGTGCGCTGACGGTCGGCGTGGTCGAGGGTCTGGCCGAATCGACGGCATTGATCGTCAAGGTGTTTTCTGGCACGTTGAGCGACTACCTGGGCCGGCGCAAAGGCCTGGCGGTTCTCGGCTACGCGTTGGGCGCACTCAGCAAGCCCTTGTTTGCTGTTGCCTCCGGCATGGGGGTCGTCGTCGCTGCGCGACTGATCGACCGGGTCGGCAAGGGAATCCGCGGCGCGCCGCGCGATGCGCTGGTGGCCGACATTGCCCCGGTATCGATGCGCGGCGCCGCCTTCGGTTTGCGGCAATCGCTGGACACAGCCGGCGCATTTATCGGCCCGCTGCTGGCCGTAGGCTTGATGCTGGTTTGGGTCGATGATTTTCGTGCAGTGTTCTGGGTCGCTGTGGTGCCTGGCGTGCTGGCGGTCATCGTCCTCGTCGTCGGCGTTACCGAGCCGCCCGCGCCACCGAAGGCGCAGCGCATCAACCCGCTGTCGCGTGCATCGCTGCGCCAGCTCAGCGCGCCTTACTGGTGGGTGGTGGGCATCGGCAGCGTCTTCACGCTGGCGCGTTTCAGCGAAGCCTTCCTCGTGCTGCGCGCACAACAAACCGGCATCGCCGTGGCGCTGGTGCCTCTGGTGATGGTGGCGATGAACTTGATTTATGCGGCGTCGGCGTATCCGTTCGGCAGCCTGTCCGACCGCATCCATCACCGTTGGCTGCTGGTGTGCGGGCTGCTCGTGCTCGTGGCGGCCGACCTAGTACTTGCCAGCGCCACGCACTGGAGCCGCCTGTTGATCGGTGTGACCTTGTGGGGGCTGCACATGGGCATGACCCAGGGACTGCTGGCCACGATGGTCGCCGACGCCGCTCCGGCTGCGTTGCGCGGCACGGCTTACGGCTGCTTCAATTTGGCGAGCGGTATCGCGATGCTGGTGGCCAGTGTCATCGCCGGGTTTCTGTGGGATCGCCTCGGCGCGCCCTCCACGTTTTATGCCGGTGCCGTCTTCAGTGTGATCGCAGTGATCGGATTGCTCGCCCGGTTCCCACGTTCGGGATGAGCGCACACTGCAGCGGCCATTTGCTGCAGGAGACCCGCGTGCCCAAGATGCCGATTTGCCACTCGCTTCGCATCCAGATCATCGCCGCAACCGTGATAGGCACCTCCAACTGCCTGACGATGGCCGCGGTGTTCATGGCGCAGGCCGCCCACACGCGATGATGTCGACGCACCAGATCAAGCTGCTGCGCACCGGCAGCGGCTTCAGCAGGACTGGCGACCTGCACCGCGAGCGCCTGCAGAGTCCGCTCGACAGCAGCGTGGTCGATGACGGGCCAGAAGGGGTGCCGCAATGAGCGCCGAGCCCGCCGCGCCGCCGAATCCCGCGGCCCAGCCGCGCAACCCGCTGCACGGCATCACGCTCGAAGGCATCGTCACCGCTCTGGTCGCGCACTACGGATGGGCAGGGCTGGGTGAGCACATCCCGGTGCGCTGCTTCACCAGCGACCCAAGCATGGCGTCGAGTTTGAAACTTCTGCGCAAGACGCCTTGGGCGCGTGAGAAGGTCGAGGGGCTGTATTTGTTCATGCTGCGAGACATCAAGCGCGCCGGCGCCTTACAGCACAAAGGATGACAACGGTCAGTGCGTGAGCACTGCGGCGGTGTTCTCAGCGCCCGCCGGGCACCAGCAGCGTATCGCCAGGACCGCGGCTGCACAGGCAATCAGCAGCGTCGCGGCCCATTCGAGCAGGATGTCTCGCTTCTAGCGGGAACGGCGGCGCTCACCCTGCCCCGCTGCGCACGCTGCGGTTAGTCTCTGGCCCAACCTTTCCGCAAACCATGTGAAAGCATGGGACGCAAAGCCTCCGGCCTACTGCGCACAGCGCCACGGTAGCGGGGTTGCCAACCCGCCCCCAACGGGTTGGCCTCGAACCCAACGAGGCAGCTCATGTCATTGCACAAACTTCTTGCAACGCCGCTGATCCTGGCGAGCTTGGTGGCTATCGTCACGCCGCCCGCACAGGCGTGGTCGAGCCGACCGGAGGCGCCTCAGTTCGCGACGTCGGCGTCGGCGTCGGCCACAGCGGTGACCGCAGAGTCACTCATACCCACCGACCGCCTGATCGTGAAGTACCGCGACGGCAGTACCAGCCGGTTGTCGGCGCGTTCACGCAACGCCATCACGGTGGCCGGCAACCGCCAGGGCGTGCAGGTCTCTTCGCTGCGGCGAATGCACAACGGCAGCCAGGTGATGCAGCTCAGCCGCCGCATGAACCGCGACGAACTCAGCAATTTGATGCAGAGCCTGCGCAGCGGCGACGCGAGCATCGAATACGTCGAGCCCGACCGCATCCTGCAGCCGATGTACCTGCCCAACGATGCGCTGTACCCGCAGCAATGGGCGCTGTCGGACCCAACCAGCGGCATTGGCGCGCCTGACGCCTGGAACCAGGCCACCGGCACCGGTGTGGTCATCGCCGTCATCGACACCGGCGTGCGCCCGCACGCCGACCTGGCCGCCAACCTGCTGCCGGGGTACGACTTCATCGTCAGCCCAACCATCGCTGCCGACGGCAGTGGTCGCGATGCCGATGCCAGCGACCCCGGCGACTGGGCCCCGGCGGGCGCGTGCGGTACCGGCAGCGCCGCGCGGAACAGCTCGTGGCACGGCACGCATGTGTCGGGCCTGGCCGCAGCGGCCGGCGGCAACCGCATCGGCGTGACCGGCGTGGCTTTTGGGGCGCGCATCCTGCCGTTGCGTGCGCTCGGCCGATGCGGCGGCTACACCTCGGACATCGCCGATGCGGTCGTCTGGGCCGCGGGCGGCACAGTCAACGGCCTGCCGCAGAACCCGAATCCGGCAAAGGTCATCAACCTGTCGCTCGGTGGCAAGGGCGCCTGTGACATCACCTCGCAAAACGCCGTCAACGCGGCACGCGCCCGGGGCGCCTTGGTCGTCGTCGCGGCGGGCAACTCGAACACCAACGCGACTGGCAGCTCACCGGCCAACTGCAACGGCGTGATCGCGGTGGCCGCGACCAGCAAGGCCGGCGGCAAGGCGTCGTATTCGAACTTCGGCACCAATGTCACCGTGGCGGCACCCGGCGGCGATGTCGGCGCGGGTCTGGTATCCACACTCAATGGCGGGACGACCACACCGGGCACCGACAGCTACGCGGCCTACATGGGCACCTCGATGGCCACTCCAGTGGTCAGCGGCGTGGCAGCGCTGATGCTGTCAGTCAACCCAGCGCTGACGCCTGACCAGATCACATCGCTGTTGAAGTCGACAGCGCGGGCCTTCCCCGCCGCCTGTTCCGGCTGCGGCGCAGGCATCGTGAACGCCAACGCTGCTGTGAGCGCCGCGCTCGCCGCCCGGGGCACGGCTACAACTTCGCCACCCGCGCCCACACCGACCATCGCACCGGCGCTGATGCCCACTGCCGTGGCGCCAGTGAAAGAGCTCGAACCGAACAACACGCTGGCCGCGGCGCAGCCGATCAGCACGCTTCCCAGCGTGGTCTCCGGCTCCCTCAGCACCATCACCGACACCGACCACTACCGGTTCTCGGTGGCCGCCGGCAAGACGGTCATCGTCACACTGACCGCCGGATCCACCTCCGGCTTCGGCCTCGGCGCCTACCTGAGCAGTGGCCAGCAATTGCTGATGGTGCGCGGGGAGAACGGGCGGCAACAAAAGGTGGCATTGACCAACAGCGGGCCCAACGCTGCCGCGCTGGTGATTCGCGTGCTCCGCAGCACCGGCAACGCCGGCGCATACAGCCTCTCGATTTCGTACTGAGGCGTGTTGATTCAGCAACGGGTGGGTGGCGTCGGCAAGGGACCTCATGTCATGAAACGACGCAGGGCAACTATTTTCGCCGCGCCGACATCGCGGGCTCAGAACACCGCGTGGTCGCCGCGCTCGGCCAAGATCTCGCCACGGACGAGGCGCGCGTAGAAGTTGAATAGCGTGTCGCTGCCGGTGGAGGGTGTGGCGGCCGCGTCGTAGTGGCCGCTGGCCGGATCGAGCAACAACATCGATTCGGTGGCGTAGTAGCGCCCGATGCGCGCCAGCTCGGCCTTGGCTGCAAGCATGGGCACCACACGCCCCAGTGTGGCCAGCACGGCGATGATGGCGTCGAGCAACGCCACCGGCACCTGCTTGAAACGCGGCGGCTGCCCCAGCAGCGCGAACAGGTGCTCGCCTTGCTGGCGTGGCGTGATGGCGTCACCCGGCCCGCCGATCGGCAGCACGCGGTGGTGGCGGCTGGCGTCGTCCAAGCAATCGGCAAGGTAGGCGCCCAGGTCGTCGTCGCTGATCGGTTTGCAGGCGGTCAGCGTGCCGTCGCCAAACACCAAAAAGGGCTTGCCTTTTTTGACCCGCTCGACCTGCCCCGACAGCGATTTGAAAAACGCGGTGGGCCGCACGATCGAGTAGTTCAATCCCGACTCGATCAGCGCTTTTTCGAACGCCAGCTTGGCGTGCTGAAAGGCGAGCAGCGGCTTTTGCACACAGATGGCCGACAACAACACGACCTGCGTGGCGCCGGCCTGCTGCGCCGCGGCGAGCGCATGCAGATGCGCCCGGTGATCGATGGCCCAGGCGTCCGTGGGTGCACCAGTGCGCGAGGCGAGGCAAGACAGCAGCACATCGAAAGGCTCACCGCGAAAGCCGTCCTGTGCCAGCGACACCGGGTCGGCGACGTTACCGAACCGCACCGACGCTCCCGCCAGCAAACGCACGCTGTCGTTGGCCGCGAGCGCGGCGCCGACGCCTGCTCGCTGCCGTATGAAGCAGACCACCTCGTGCCCACGCTGCACCAGTGCACGCACCGTGGCACGGCCGATGGTGCCGGTGCCACCGAGCACGAAAACGCGCCGAGGGGCTAGCGAACGGCGGGGCGTGTCAGGGGCCAAGGGATGCTGAGGCGTCACTACCGCGGAGCGATCGCAGCCGTGTCACGCCACCTTGACCATCAGCTTGCCGTTGTTGCCACCGGTGTAGAGCATGCGCACGGCCTTGACCGCGTTCTCCAGACCGTCGACCTCGTGCAGATGCCACTTCAACTTGCCCTGTGCATGCCACTGGGTCAGCGCGCGGTAAGCCTCGGCAAAACGCGGGATGTAGTCGAGCACGATGAAACCCTGCACCTTCAAGCGCTTCATCAAAATGTTGCCGTAGTTCTTCGGGCCCGGCACATGGCCGTCGGCGTTGTAGCCGGAGATCAAGCCGCAAGCGATCACGCGGCCGAACAGGTTCATCTGCCCCAGCACCGCGTCGAGGATGTCGCCGCCGACATTGTCGAAATAGATGTCAACGCCGCCCGGGCACAGCCTGCGCAGTTCGGCATCCACGTCTTGCGCCTTGTAGTCGATGGCTGCATCGAAGCCCAACTCGCCCACGATCATCTTGCACTTGGCCGGGCCACCTGCAATGCCGATCACACGGCAGCCCATCGTCTTCGCGATCTGCCCGACCAGCGCGCCCACGGCGCCAGCCGCACCTGACACGACCAGCGTCTCACCGACTTTGGGCTGGCCGATGTCGACCACACCGAAGTACGCCGTCGGCCCGACGATGGTGTAGATGCCGAACACTTCCTTCACCGGAATGTCGGCAAGCTGTGGGCAGGGCTGAATGTTCGCCACCGGCACACAGCAGTAGTCGCTCCAGGTAGCCAAACCCATCACCTGATCGCCGACCTGGTAAGCCGGGCTGCGGCTCTCCACCACCTCGCCCATCACCGCACCGCGCATGGCCGTGTTCAACGCCACAGGCGGCATGTACTGGACCATGTCACTCATCCAGATGCGGTTGGTCGGGTCGAGCGAGAGGTAGTGCGTGCGCAGCACGACCTCGCCCTCACCGGCTTTCGGGATCGGCGATATCTCGATCACCAAGTCGTCGTAGGCGATGTCGCCGACAGGCCGCTTCTTCAAGATCCATTGTCGATTGCTGATCTGTGTCATGTCGGTTTCTCCCCGTGTGTGAGCTCGGATGGATACCGGCTGATGCAGCAACGTGCACGACCATCCCCCGAGAAATTGTCGCCGCGAAGCGGACCGGTGGGTCTGGAGGTATTCCGCAACGAAAAAAGCCCCAGGGCCTGCGGGTGCAGGCAACCTGGGGTTTGTGTCACCGGCGATGGCCGGGCCTGGACGAGGTCAGTTGTCGAGCTTGATGCGCGTGGCCAGCCAGGTGGTTCCACCAGGTCCCGATTGAGCGATAGCCTTCACTTCGACCTTGGCGCCGTTGAGCTTGGCGGCCGTCAAATCGCCGATGAACTTCGTCGTGGTGTTGTATTGCACGGTCACGTCGGAGCGCAACACGAAAGAGCCAGTGAGACTGCCGCATGACGTTGCGCTGCACGTGGCCACACCATGAAACTCGAACGGCGCGCGGTTGCCGTCATCCCCGCCGTCGTTGTTCTCGGTGTCGAACTCGATCTTGCGGACAACCAACACATCGGTGGTCACCGCGCCTTTGGCCTCGATGCGCACGCCGTTGTTCAAATCGCCAGCAACGCCGTGTTCATAAGTCACCGACGTGTCGAGCTGGACCGGGTAGCCGTTGACCTTGAACGGCGCCGTCAACGAGGTGAATTCGCTGACCAGGCCCTGGACCTCAGCCTTGTTCACGCCGCTCTCATAAACCCGCTTCTTGACCTTGACGCGCACAGCGGTGTAGCTGGTGTCGCTGTTGACGGTCGTGTTCAGCCGCACCTTGACGAACACACCATTGGCGAGCGTGCCTTCCGTCCGAGTGTTGCCGTCGGTTTGCACCAGGACCGATCCCACGGTGAAGCGCTGGCCCGGTGACGTACTGACCAGACCCGACACGACGCCGCGCACGCGGAAGTCACCGCGGTAGTCAGCGATCGAGATCGCTTCACGCTCGATGCGGGTCGCCGTGATCGCACCGCCTGCAGCGGGCAGTCCGTAGACCTCGATGACGTTGCCGACGGCGAGCGCGGCGAGGCCGGTCGCGTTCGCATACACCGTGGTGGCGTTCACGGTCACCACCTGACCGAAGACCGTCACCGAATTGGCGCCAACGGCAGTAATCAGCCCCTTCAGTTCAGAGAAGAAAGACACGTTGCTGGCCGTTCCGGTCAGGCCGTCGCTGGCCACCGAGCCGCGCAACTCGACCACCTGGCCAATTGCCAGGGCTCCGGAGCTGCTCGCGTCGTCGTCGTCATCGACCACGCTCGCGCTGCGGTCGTCATAGCGCACCCCGTTGACGATGATGGAGCCGAATCCACTGATCGTGCCGACAGCGAACGAGCCGGTGCCGCCGGTGCCGACCCCCGCGCTGCTGCTGCCGCCGCCACCGCCGCAGGCCACGAGCGTGGCCGCGAGGAGGCTGGCCAGCAGGCCTGCGATCGGCGCCCGCCAGGCGCGTGATGTGCCGTCGCGGTGTGAGTTAAGTGGATTGATGTTTGTGGGCATGGTGAGATCCTCCTCAGGAGCTTTCTAGGGGGCCGGCATGGGCCGGTGTCAAGGGATCGGGGGGCATGGACGGCGCTGCGCTGTCCATGCAGTCGGTGTAGGTGTACAGGCCGATGCGAAGGCGGCGATCCTGCGGGCGTCCGGCTGCATGGTCCTGTTCGATCAGTGCCTCGATCGCAGGAACCAGGGCCGCGGTGGCGTCCCGCCACTGCGCGCTCACCAAGCCGCAAATGTGAGCGATCGATTCTTCGGAAAGCTCGTCGGCGAAGACCGCTTGCTCAAAATGCTCGCGGCCGTCACTCAGCACATTGGCCATGGCGGCGCTCAGGTGATCTCCCACGTTGTCGCTCAGGAAACCCAGCATCCGCTCGGTGTCTCCGCGGGGCACGAAGGCATCACGCACCAGCGCCACGGTGTCATCTTCAGCGTTGTGAACTGCCATCCCGAGGCGCAGCAACTCATCGAGCAGGCTGCGCGGATGCACATCACGCGTCATTGATTGGGCAAGCGATTCGAAGCTCAGCGTCGGGCCCTGTCGCGGCAACACGCGAGGACGGCCATGCCGATCCTGGTACTCCGCATCGTTCGCCCAATGCGCGAATAGTTCGGCTGCCACCGGACGGCGATGCGCCAACGGCGCGTGCACTTGCGTCAGGCGCGTGACCTCGCGTCGGCTGAGGCCGGTCGCTGTCGCAATGCGGCTGACCACACGGTGCGGCGACAGCTGCGGATGCGCTTCACGGGCCGCCCGCACGAAGGCCTGTTTCATCTGTGCCTCGACCACCGCGAACGGCAGGCCCTTGGCCACCGCCAAGCGGGCCAGCGGCAGCACCACACGCCCGATGGCCAGCGCCAGCGACGTTGCATCGGCCGAGGCGGTCTCGGTGTGAGCGGCTGAATCAAAGATGGGGGTTGGCAAACGCACGGCGCAACTATAAATGTGCAACTTGCACATTTTTATCGGAGTTCGCTCCAATCTGTAACCAAAGGTCGCTGGAAGACCGCGGGGTACTTTGCTTCAGTCGGTCAAGCGTTCGTGTCGGTGCTCATGACCTGCCTTTCCAAAGGCAGACGCAGCAAGCATTTCTCGGATCGGCCGCGGGGCAGGTCGGCCATTGAAAGATAGCTTCACTCCCACTCGATCGTCGCCGGTGGCTTACTGCTCACGTCGTAGGTCACGCGGTTGATGCCGCGCACCTCGTTGATGATGCGGCTGCTCACGCGCTTGAGCAGTGGGTACGGCAGCTCGGCCCAGTCGGCGGTCATGAAGTCGCTGGTCTGCACCGCGCGCAAGGCCACCACCCATTCATAGGTGCGGCCGTCGCCCATCACGCCCACGCTCTTGACCGGCAGGAAGACGGCGAAGGCCTGGCTGGTCAGGTCGTACCAGCTCTTGCCGGAGGCAGGGTCGATGGTGGCTCGCAGCTCGTCGATGAAGATGGCGTCGGCGCGCTGCAGCAGCGCGGCATATTCAGGCTTCACCTCACCCAGAATGCGCACGCCCAGGCCGGGGCCGGGGAACGGGTGGCGGTAGACCATGTCGTGCGGCAGGCCGAGGGCCACACCGAGCGCACGCACCTCGTCCTTGAACAGCTCGCGCAGCGGTTCCAGCAGCTTCAGGCCCAGCGTGGCGGGCAAGCCACCGACGTTGTGGTGGCTCTTGATCGTGGCCTTCTTGCTGGCGGTGCCGCCACTCTCGACCACGTCGGGGTAGATGGTGCCTTGGGCTAACCACTTGGCGCCCTTCGCCGACACGCCAGCCGCCTTCAATTTCGCCGCTTCCGCCTGGAACACCTCAACGAACTCGCGGCCGATGATCTTGCGCTTGGCCTCGGGGTCGGTGACACCCTTCAAGTGGTCGAGGAACTGCGCCTGCGCCTGCACGTGGATCACCTTGGCATGCAGCCTGCCCGCAAACATGTCCATCACCATCGCGCCTTCGTTCAGGCGCAGCAGGCCGTGGTCGACAAACACGCAAGTGAGCTGGTCGCCGATGGCACGGTGGATCAGCGCCGCGGCCACGCTGCTGTCGACACCGCCCGACAGACCGAGGATCACTTCCTCGTCGCCGACCTGCTCGCGAATGCGGGCCACGGCTTCGTCCACATAGTTGCCCATCACCCAATCGCCCGCGCATCCGGCGATGTCGCGCACGAAGCACCTCAGCATCGCCATGCCCTGCAGGGTGTGCGTCACCTCGGGGTGGAACTGCAGGGCGTAGTAGCCGCGCGCCTCGTCGGCCATGCCGGCGATCGGGCAGCTCGGCGTGCTGGCCATCAGCTTGAAGCCCGGCGGCAGCGCGGTGACTTTGTCGCCGTGGCTCATCCACACCTTCAGCATGCCGTGACCTTCAGGCGTGGTGAAGTCGGCGATGTCGTTCAGCAGCCGGGTGTGGCCGTGCGCGCGCACCTCGGCATAGCCGAACTCGCGGTGGTCGCTCCAGCTCACCGTGCCGCCAAGCTGCACTGCCATCGTCTGCATGCCGTAGCAGATGCCCAGCACCGGCACGCTGGCCTCCCAAACGGCCTGTGGGGCGCGCAGCTGGTGGTCTTCATAGGTGCTGGCGTGGCTGCCCGACAAAATAATGCCCTTTGCGCCGAAGCCGCGAATGAAATCGTCGGACACATCGTTCGGGTGGATCTCGCAGTACACCTGCGCCTCGCGCACCCGCCGGGCGATCAGCTGCGTGACCTGCGAGCCGAAATCGAGGATGAGGATCTTGTCGTGCATGGGCATCAGTTGAGAAGAGATGAGCAACCCGACTTCCTGGTCACCGGGCGCCGGGCGTCGCCAGCACGGCCTGCGGAGGCGGGGCGCCAACGCGGCGGAAATGCGTCCACGCCAAAAATAGCGCCATCGCCTGCAGCAGCGCGCCGCAGTAAAGCGGTGCGCCGATGGCCCAATGCCCTTGCGGCAGGTGCGAAACCGCCACCAGCAACGGCGTGGTGATCAACGGCCCCATGACCGCCGTCAGGCTGTTGAGCGCACTCACCGCCCCCATCGTCTGGCCCTGGCTGCGGTCGTCGGCGGCACCCGAGACGATGCTCTGGATCGACGAGCTGACAGTGAAGCCGAGCACGTTGGCAAAAATTACCGCGTACATCATCCAGCCGGCCACGGCGGCACCCCACAGCGCATAGGCCAGCATCGACGAGATCAGGCCGAAAACCGCGAGCCGATGCGGCGGGAATTTCTTCAGCAGCTTGCCGAGCAGGTAGCCCTGCACGAACACCGAGACCACACCGATCGCCGCCAGAGACCAGCCGTTCGCGCTCGAATCCCAACCGAACTTGAAGGTGGCGTAGAGCACCCAGCTGTTGTAGAGCACGCCCTGTGCTAGCCCGGTGCAGGCGATCACGCCGACCAAGCGACCGATACCCTTCAGGTTCGCGAGTGCCTTCAATGAAGTGATGGGGTTGGCGGAGCGCCATGAAAACGGCCGCCGCCGATCCAGCGGCAGCGATTCGGGCAGCACAAAACAGCCGTAGGCCAGGTTGACCAAGGCGAATCCGCCGGCCACAAAAAACGGCAAATGCAAATCGATGGC
>JANPNF010000147.1:0-4672 GCA_031427315.1 Burkholderiales bacterium
GAGCGCCAACGCGCTGAGGTTGGTCTGGCCTGCCCGCACCGCCGCGATGAAAGCCAGAACCCCGCTGAAGAGGCCATCGACATCGATCGAGAAGCCGAACAGCGCCGGCAGCTGGCTGATCAACACGGTCAGCGCAATGCCATTCATGTAGCCATAGCGAATCGGCTTTGAAAGCAGTTCGGTGACGAACCCCAACCGGGCGATGCCCGCCAGCACGCACAAGCTGCCGGAAACCACGGCCATCATCCCGCCAGGGCGATGGCGCGCTGTGGATCGCCGGCAGAAAGCGGCAGCACCACGCCCAGAATGAGCGCAGCCAAGGCCGAGTCGGGGCCCAGCACGAGCACCCGGCTGGGGCCGAACATCGGATAGGCCAGCAAGCCGACCAGGGTGGCGTACAGACCGTAGATTCCGGGCAAGCCCGAGGCCACCGAATAAGCGATACCGACGGGCACGAGCACGGCTGCCAATGCCAGACCGGCCAGTACATCGTGTCGAAGCCATGCGACCTCGTAGTGCCGCAAGGTGTGCAGCCCCGGCAGCCAGCGCCGCCAGCCCGTCAGACGGGCGTCTTTGAGCGGGCGCGCGATGCGACCCGGTTCCAACGGGGGCGGCACAGGACGGGGCGCGGGGATCGACACTGAGCCTACCGTGTGGTGCAGCAGGCGGTGCAGTGTGTTGCTCTGAGGCTTCCACCCTGCGATTCGGCCTGCGCGGAAACGGCGAGCGCCAGCGCCCGGCGCAGCCCGCACAACGCAGATCGAAAGGCACCCGAGTACACGCTCATGTTGATCCGAAGTTGAGGTTGCGCCAACCGCCGCTGCCGCGCACGGCAGCAAAGAAGATCCCTTGCACTATTTCTTGAGGACGAGCTCGTCGTGGATGCTGTGCACGCCGTCGGCACTGCGCGCGACCTTGATCGCGGCGTCGATCTGGGCTTGGGTGTCAAGGACGCCGATGAGTCGGACATCACCCTTGAGCGTTACGACGCTGACATCGAACTTGCTGAGCGTTGCATCCCGGAGCAGTGCCGTTTTGACATTCGTCGTGACGTCGGCGTCGGCAACGTTGTCGCTTGCTTTCGAGGTCGGTGTCGGCAATGTTGCGGTGGTCGCCTCAGGTGACTTGTTGCAGCCGATCAGCGCCAGGTTCATTGCAGCAACCACGGTGCTGATCAGGATCAGCCGTCGTTTCGTTTTCATGAGAATACTCTCCAGTCAATCGACCATCGACGGATGGCCCCTAATCCAACATCGTCCACCGAAGCAACGGTGCCCTTGCGACAGCGATCAGTCGGCATCACTGGCGCGACTGCATGGCAGGTGCGCACCGGCTCAGTCCCGCTTGCGCCGCTCGCCCTTGCCCTTGCCATTGCCCTCCGGTTCCCCGTTGGCGCTTCGGTGGCATTCAACGCAGTTCTCGAACTTCTGGATGCCCTCTTCCTGGTGTTTGCGCCGCACATTGGCCACTGTGTGTTCGTGACATCCGTAGCAGGTGTATCGGCTGAAGCCATTGCCGGTGTGGCAGGTCACACATGACGCGTTGTGATCTTGGTCAAGCATGAACAGTTTGTCATGCGCGAAGCTTGCGGGCCTCCAGCCTTCTGTCTTATGGCACTGCGCGCAACCCACCGTCAGGTCGCGATGAATGTCGTTCTTCGGTGCGGTGTGGCAAGACGCGCAGCGTTCTTGCGTGGCCGTGCGCAGCAGCGCGTGCGAAAAGGGCTTCCTGCTGTGCTGCGTCAGTTTCGGCCCGGCGTGGTCGCTGTGGCAAGCCATGCAGTTCTGTTCGACCAGTTCCTGGTGAAAAGACACCTTGACCGTCGGCTTGGGAAGTGCTGCGCCCTTGCTCGTTCGCAATCCGATGTCCGGCAAGGCGTGGCACGCAACACAGCGTTCAGTCACTGCGCCGCGCAAGGGTGCGTGGCAGGCGAAGCAATCCGTCGCGATCTCGGCATGCGCTGGCACCAGCGCGCCCGGGCTGACCATCAGGTGCGGGTACGCGAACACCAGCGCCACCAGCGCCAGCAGGTTGACCGCGACGATGCCCAGCACCCAGCGGCGCATCATTTCCAACCCCAGAACAGCAAGATGCTGATGATGTGCGCCACGGCCAGCACCGCAAAGGCCAGCGTGATCGGGTAATGCACCAGCCGCCACTGCTTGACGGTATCGAAGGTCAGGCTGTCCCAGTACAGTTGCTCGACCCGGTCTTCGCCAGCGAGTCCCTGCACTTGCATTCGAGCTTGCGCCGCCTCCAGGCGCTTTCGCGAGCGCTGCAACAAGAACTTGCCGGTCAGCCCGCTGCCCACGTTGATCAGCATGGCCCAGACCGCCAGCCAGCCCAGAATGGCGTTGAAGTGGATGCCGGCATGCACCAGCACCAGCAGCGAGCCGGCCCAGGCCATGCGCTCATGCCAGCGCAGCAGGGTGACCGGTTTTCCTGCGCTGATCAGCTTGCGCTTGCGCAGCGAGTAGCCGAACGAGCCGATGATGAGCAGCGTGCCGGGAATGCCCAGATAGCGACCGATCCACACCGCGTCGAACACGTGCAGCAGCGCGTCCAGCAGCAGTGCGGCAGCCCCTAGCGCCGCCAAGGCCAGACAGAAGGGCAAGACCTCGCGGCTGATCAGCCTGGCTTTCACGGTCGTCAGGCCTCGAGCACCAGGGCGGTTTCCGGCGTGCCGACACACAAGAGGCAATGCCCTGGCCGGATGTCATGGTCGGGTCGGTGGGCGTAGCCAACGGTTCCGCGAATCAGCTTCGTTTCGCAACTACCGCAACTGCCCGAGCGGCAGCCTGAATCGACTTCCACGCCGTGGCGTTCGGCGAAGTCCAGCAGGTTGGCGTCGTGTCCGTCCCAAACCAGAGTGCGCCCGGCTCCTCGAAAGCGCACTTCGATCGGCGCAGCGACACCCGTGCACGCTTCGTCGAGCTGCGCGGGCGCTGACTGAGCGGGCGGCAACGACGCGGGCCCGAAGGCCTCGAAATGAATGTCTTCCGAGCGAACACCCCAGGCGCCCAACGCCGGGACCAGGTTCGCCATCATCGGCGGCGGGCCACAGACATAGAACCGATGCCGACCGTGAGGCAAGGAGCGTCGCAACAGGTCGACGTCCACGTGTCCGGCGTGCTGGTAGTCGCGGCCCTTCACGTCGCCGGGGCCCGCACTGCTGTAGACCACGTTCAGGTGAAAGTTCGAATGCAATGCGGCCAACTCTTCGAACACCTGCTTGAAGGCGTGCTCGCCGCTGTGCCGCAGGCCGTAGTACAGGTGAACGGTGCGCTGTGGCTGCTCTGCAAGGCACCATCGCAGCATGCTCATCATCGGCGTGACGCCAATGCCGCCGGCGATCAGCACCGCGGGAACAGCCGCATCGGGATCGATGAAGAACTGGCCCGCCGGTGCCCTCACCCTGAGGATGTCGCCCTCTCGAACCCGGTCATGAAAGTGGCTGGACGATGCGCCCGGCGGCAACTCAGGCCGCCCGGCTGGCGATGGCACCCGTTTGATGGTGACGCGATAGCCCGTCGGAGCTGGGCAGTCGGAAAGCGAGTAACAGCGAGTGATCGTGCGGTCGGTGTCAGACACTCCCGAAACGCCGCCGGAAACCCGGAGCGAAAAAGTGAGGTACTGGCCTGGCTTGAACGGCGTCAGCAGCGCAGCATCGACGGGCTCCAAACGAAAAGAGCACTGGGTCTTGGCTGCATCCTCGAACGCGCGACTCACGACGCGGAACTCGCGCCATCCGGGCCAGGCAGCCGACGAGGCCAGTGGCGCTTCAGCGGAAGCCAACCCAGGCACCACCTCGTGAGCGCCGCGTCGCCGCCATGCAGCGACACCCATCCCCGCCGCCAACTGAATCAGCAATGCCGAGTTGATGTGCACGAGCAGTTGGAGCGCGGTCACTTTGTTCTTGTTGCTGGAGGGCACGCGGATCACGGCCACGCCGGGAGGCCTTGCGAATACCCAGCTTGACGCCAGATGCGCCCAAGCCCCTTGACCGCCATCAAGGCAGATGCTCTGTTGTCATCTCCTGCAGGGAGAGCGTGGCTCGCTCTGTGGATCTGGAAGACGCAGGTCGTTCGCCACGCTGATGAGCAGGGGAATGAAGGCACCAACACACATGGCCGCCAGCACATCCGACGGCCTGTGGACACCCAGTACGAGACGCGACAGGGCAACCAAAACTGTCCACACGACAGCAAGCGCCATGGCCAAGGTGCCGGCCCGGGGCCAGATCCGCGCCACGCACAACGCAGCGGCGGTAGCAACTGCTGCGGTGCTCAGGGTGTGCCCACTGGGGAAGCTCGAACCCCAGTACCACTGCGACTCCCACAGTGCGGGGCGGGCCCGGCCGACGATGGCTTTCATGGCCCAGACGACGGAGGTTGCCATGAGCACCGATGCTCCCAGGAGCAGCGCCTCGAAGCGGCGCCGTGTGACCAGCAAAACGATGGCGGCCAGAGCGGCCGCCGGCACCAGAAACCTCGCTGACCCACCGAGCGTGACCACCTCGAAGAAGCCGCTTAGCGCTGCCGGTACGTGCTGTCGAACGAACCACAGAATGGCCTCGTCAACAGGCCCGGACTCCTTGGCAACCACATCCTCGATCAGCTTGATTCCACCCACGGCCAGCGTCAGCATTCCCAACACGGCCAAGCGGCGCTTC
>JANPNF010000148.1:0-15160 GCA_031427315.1 Burkholderiales bacterium
GGCGACCTTCGATGATCGCCCGTCTTCGGCCATCGCCAACGGCACTTACGTGGAAATCAAGGGGACCGTGAATTCAAACGGCGTGCTGGTGGCGACCAAGGTGGAGGCGAAGTGACCGATCTGAGCTGACTGAAGTCATTCAATCAGTGGCGGAAGCCGATTCGGCCAGCGTGGAGTTTCTGCGCTGGCCTTTTAACTGTGCGGTTCGTGATGCTGCAGCAGGCTGACGGCGCTCACAGCCAGTATTCCCAGACTTTGGCCAAGCGCTCCTTGACGCGCACCTCCAGCGGGCGGTGCGCCCATCTATCGACGGTGATCGCCTCTGAGGCCGCCAAGTCCTTGTCGAACATCACCTGCACATGCCGGCCGAAGTCCTGGCCCAGGACCACGGCATTCAACTCCTGGTCGTGCAAAAAGCTGCGCCAGTCGAGATGGGTCGATCCAACCGTCGCCCACACCCCATCGATAAGCGCTGTCTTGCAATGCAGGATGACACCGCTTCGCTCGAAGAGCTTGACGCCCGCCTTCAGCAGATCCTCGTAGTGGCTGCGGCCGGCTTGCAATGCAAGCGAAGAGTCGGACTGACTCGGCAGGATCAGCGTCACTTCACCGCCGCGTCTGGCGGCAGCTTCGAGCGCAGCGAGCAGCTGCGGATCGGGAACGAAATAGGCGTTGGTCAGATGCACGCTGGTCCTTGCACTGGCAATGGCCGAGATCAGCGTGGCGTGCATCTGGTTGACCGACTCATCGGGTGAACTGCCAATCGCACGGACCACCTCTCGTCCAGCCGACGCGATGTTGGAGAAGTAATTCCTTTGGGCCAACGGCTCGGCCTTTTGGGCCGTCCACGTGGACAGGAAGAGCTTCTGCAACTCTGCAACGACCGGGCCCTCGAGCTGCAGATCGGTATCGCGCTAGGCGGAGCTGCCATCAGCGGACTTGTCTCGCGGGCCCTTGCTGAAGGACCCACCGGAATAGACGCTGCCGATGTTGATACCTCCCAGGAACGCGATGCGTCCATCGACGATCAGCAGCTTGCGGTGATCGCGGTGATCAAGCTCCCAGCCCTCGCGCGCCTGCATGGGATTGACCGGGTTGAATTCCATCGTCTGGACGCCTCCCGCAGACAACCTGCGGAAAAACGACGCCGTGGTGTGCAGGGTGCCCACGCTGTCGTAAATGAGATTGACCTGGACGCCGTCGCGCTGCTTGTCGAGCAATGCCTGTGCGAAAAGCTCTCCGATCGCATCGTCCTCCAGTACGAGGGTTTCCATGTTGATGTGGTCGTGCGCGCCGTGGATGGCCGCCAGCATCGCGGTGTAGGTGGCGGGGCCGTTCTGGAGCAGCAGAACCTTGTTGCCAGTGATCAACGGGTTGTTGACGATGGCTTCTTCTCGCGCAACGTAGTGGTCGAAGATGTCGGTTGCTGCGCCGTGACGACGCAAGCGATCGAGGGTGGTCTTGCTTTGCGATGCCGTCAGTGGACCGTGAGCCCCTTGCAACTGCACCACCAGCTCGGCGCCTACGGGCGAATCCGTTGCGATGCTCGGTAAGCTGATGCAGCTGATAAACGGGAACGGCAAAACAATCAGGAATCGCTAAGCGGGTAACCACCATGGGCAAGCTTGCAGACTGACTTCTGGATGTGCGGGAATGGCTTTCTCCATGCTGAATAAA
Organism: Burkholderiales bacterium; assembly: GCA_031427315.1. Taxonomy (GTDB): domain Bacteria; phylum Pseudomonadota; class Gammaproteobacteria; order Burkholderiales; family Burkholderiaceae_C; genus PBB1. The sequence goes on from JANPNF010000148.1 coordinate 1,678, forward strand.
GGCAGGGAATCTTCAGGCGGTTGCTGGCTGAGCATGCTGCGGGCGTAGACCGAATACGTTGTCGCCGTGAGCAAACAGCGAATGACGTGAGCCAACCGGCTGCTCCCTTCGCGACAGCGGTAAACCGAACGGGCCGACTCGACCTTGGGGATTCAGGCCTGACGAAAACGGGCTCGCTCACGACGCTCGAAGCCCCTGCGAGCGTTGATTGCCACGGGATATGGGACACCATGAAGAAGAACCTGCTTGTTGCCGCGCTTTTGTCCACCGTTGCTGTAGCTTCATTCGCTCAACCGCCAGTCGACAAGCGCGACAAAGCCGTGAATAAGACGCCAAAGCACGAGAAGGTCATGAAGGACGCGCCTAAAAACGAAAATCCATGAAGGGCGCAGAAAAGCACTCGCAGAAGCAGCACAACAAGAAAGACGCCGACACGTCGGTCACCCAGTAAGCCCTACATTGCGGAAAGGGGGCCTCCATAGCACGTGAAAGTGGGCGATAGGATCGATCTCTGGGCCTTCTACCGGGCGCGCAATCTCCGGCAAGAGGTGGCGGAGGCCACCGTCACCCAGATCGAACTGAGCAAGCTCACGGCGCCTGCAGCCGCTGCCCGTGCTCATGATGCGGCAAGTCAGCGCTATCTGGCTCTGGCCAAGGAGCAGGCCCTGAAGAAGGACGAGCTGAAGGCACTTGCCGAGCAGGACCAGAAAACGTATGACGCGCTGAACTACCGAGACGACCAGTTCGATCTGTCGGACGCGTTGATCGCGATTGCGATGCTGGCGGTGACCGCGCTGACGCGGCTTTGGGCCTGTGCTGGGCGTGGCCGGCCTCGCCTCGTTGACGGTTGTCGTAGAACCCGCCGATCCCGCCCCGCCCACAGCCGAGGTTCTAAGGCAACGCTGATCAATCCAGTGAATCGAGGCTCGCAGTTGCAGGGGTGGCCGATCTGGGCTCTTGCTGCGTCCTGGGTCGCAAATCGACGCGAATTCGAGCATTCGCCAGGGTTCTGGCGCACCCTGTGCGCCAAGCAGACGCAGTCAAGCGGCGAGCGCTGTGTGCCAGTCCCGTCTGGCTATCCACGCCGATGTGCAGCTTCATGCCGAAGAACCACTGCTGGCCCTTGCGCGTCTGGTGCATCTCGGGGTCACGCTGCTTGTCGGCGTTCTTTGTCGAGCTCGGCGCACCGATGATCGTCGCGTCTACGACCCTGCCGGTGCCGACCTTCAGCCCGCGGGCCTGCAGTACCGCGCCAACCTGGGCGAACAGTGCCTCGCCCAGGTTGTGCTTCTCCAGCAGGTGGCGGAACTTAAACAGCGTGGTGGCATCGGGCACCCGCTCGCGGCCCAGGTCGATGCCCACGAAGCGGCGCAGCGTGGGGCTGTCCCGCAGCGCGTCCTCGCACGCCGCGTCGGCCAACTTGAACCACTGCTGCACAAAGTACATCCGCAGCATGCGCTGCAGTCCCACGGGCGGGCGCCCGTTGCCGACCCTGGGGTAATGCGGCTCGATGACATCGCACAATTCGGTCCAGGGCACGATCTGCTCCATCGTGGCCAGGAACACGTCGCGCTTGGTGGGCCGACGGTACTGCTCGTATTAGGAGTTCTCGTCAGCGGCCATGGCGAGGGTCTGTTGCTTCATGCGGAAGTCAATGCACGTGGCGTGCCAGTGAGGGACTTGATCAGCGTTGCCCTAAGTCAACGGCGCTGCCAGCAGCAGGAAAAAGCCGGCAGCAGCGATCGAAAGGTGGGCAAACAGCACGAGTTCGATCTGGTGCGAGTGCTTCCATCGCCAGGCCTGCCCCATCACCAATCCCGCCGATGCAGCCACCAACAGCAGCACCAGCGCGACCGATGCCAGCTTGGGCAGGCCGACGGTGGTCCAGCCATAGACCAGCAGCGCCAGGGCCGAACAATTGAGAAACCCGTGCGCCTTGGACAAGATGACCGGTGCGGCCCTCTCCCTGGCGAATCGGATCACGGCCATGGCGATTCCGATGGTTGCCGCCGCCGCCAGCAGCCACAGCGATGCGTGGATCAATCTTGCAGATTCCATGGGGCTGGAAGCCCTCGGAGTCAGGCCTTCTTGGCGTAGCCCGTACACCAGCCAGTAGAAGCGACATGCTTGCCGGGGTACAGCGGGCATGGTCCAGAGGCATCGCCCACCTTGCCGCCAAAAAGTGCGCAGTTGGCGCATGCTGCACCTGCGACATGCTTTGAGTCCTTTGTGGTCGTCGCGTTGGACACGTAGCCAAGCGCTGCGGCCGCGGAATCTGCCGGGTCGACCATCGAGCCGGTGGCGGTAGCAACGGTGACCGGCGCGGGTGTTGGCGCTGCAGTCGCGGTAGGCGATGAAGCAGTAGCTGGTGCCGGCGCTGGCGGTGATGCTGGTTCGGGGGCCGGTGCCGGTACGGTAACCGGTGACGGGGCAGCAGGCTGCGACGCGGACTTATCGCCGCAGGCGGCAAGTGAAGACAGGCCCGCCACGGGCAGGATCTCGATGAAACGACGACGTGAATACATGCAATTGCCTCAATGTCCAGTGGACGGTGTGGGGGGTATTTGAGCTTAAAAGTTCCTGATCAGCAAGGAAGCTCAGCCGCGCGAATTGCGTGAAGCGGACTTGGCGTTGCCTGACAGGCGCCAGTACAGCAGAGCGTTCATGGTGGGGCCCCAGAAGCCGCTGCCAAACCGCCGGGCCGTGAGCGTGCCGTTGTCGCTCGCAGCGAGTCCGCCGCCAGTGCCCTTTGCAATCCAGCAAAAGCAACTTGCCGCGAAGCCGGGGACGCCGATCGACGATGCTCAACGCATGCAACGAAACCTGCGGTCTCGGCAGCAACCGCGGCGCCCAAGGTCAGCTTGTTGGCCACCGTTCCAACGGCGGTACCGACCGCTTTGCCGCCGGCGAGTCCGCCGGCCGGCAAGACATCGGAGGCACGAAAGGCGGAGGCCGCCAGGGCCCATGCGGCCAACGGTGAAGTACGTAAGCCCGATGAGGTCAATGCGGCAACAAACGCGGAAGCAGCGAAGGTCGAGTCCGACGAGGCCGCCGCGGCAAGAGCTGAAGCATTGAAGGCCGAGGCAGCTTAGGCCGAAGCGATGAAGGCTGCGGAGGCAAAAGCCAATGCCGCCCGATTCAACGCCGCGAAGGCCGCGATGGAAAGAGTGGCTGCGTTGAAGGCTGAAGCAGCTCAAGCCGATGCTGCGAAGGCTGCGGCGGCTCGGGCCGAGGCACCGCGGGCGGAAGCAGCGAGAGCCGAGGCTGCCCGGGCTGCTTCGACCGGGCCGGCCGCGCCCTCGCCGCCGGCTTCTGGCCACGAACTCGCTCCCTGACCCGAGCAGTCCGGGAAGGCGAAGTGGGAAAAATTGATTACTGGATTTGGAGTCGGGCGACTTGAATCTGAAGGTCGGGGACTGCCGAGACTTCGTATGGCGGCTCGCCACCTGATCGGCCTTGTTGTGGCGGCTGCATCCCTTGTGGTGTCGCCAGTGACTTGTGCCGTCCTGGGCGGCCTGCCCAACGTAGACAGAGGCGAAATTTCGGTCAAGCGCGCGACCAGACTTGTTGCACCTCGTCCTGGATACGAGGGGCATCAGGTCACTCTCGATTCAGGCACCCGGGTGAAAGAATTCGTGGGGCCGTCAGGGTACGGTCTTTGGCGTGGCGTGGCGTGGCGTGGCGTGGCAGGGTCCATTCATGCCGGATTTGATTGTTGCTCGGCGAGCACTTCTCACGACTGGTAGCCGCAGAACGGAAACCTCATGGTGACCATCGGATGCTTCTGGTGAGCAATGTCGATCTTGTGATCGAGTCTGGTGGAAAGATGCGCAGCTTCGCCGGGCACGCCTACCTGCCAGCAATCGTTCCGGCCAACGTTTACGCGAGCGAAATTCGATGATTTCTCGAATGCTCATCGGCAATCTTGCAGTCCTGCTGATGGCGATGTCGATCTGCAGTTGAGGAGGAGGTGGCGGAGGCGGCGTATCAAATCAAACTGCCTTTCCGTCCACCGGAAATGTTCAGCCCGTCTCCGTGAATGCAGGTTCGACTGGCCACGTTCCAAACTTGGTCCTGACATCCGTGACAATCTGTGTCCCCGGTATGGGCACCTGTCAGACGATTCCAAACGTCGTGGTCGATACCAGCTCAAGCGGCCTGCGTCTGCTGGCTTCGACGGTAACCATCGGCCGGCCTCGCGTCCAAGCCGCCCTCAGCGGTCATGCTTGTAGCGAATGTGCAGGCTTCGCCGATGGGGTGGCATGGGGGCCGTTGGCACGAGCCGAATTCAGATGGCAAGAGAAAAGGCCAGCGCCGTCACGATGCAACTGATCCAGGATCAATCCACCGGTCCGCAGATCCCGACAAGTTGCTCGGCTTAGGGCGCCCAAATGGACAGCCTGGCCTTACTGGGTGCCAACGGGATCTTCGGTGTGGGCCTGTTTCTGAAGGACTGCGGCTCACTTTGTGCGGCCAATACGACGACGATGTACTACGACTGCGCCGGCCCCAACGCTTTCGCTGAAACAGCCTTGGAACTCGCCTCGCAGGTGAGCAATCCTGCGGAACTTTTCGCACAGGACAACAATGGCGCGATTCTGACATTGCCGACTGCTCCTGACACTGGCGCTCCAGCGGCTTCGGGCAGCTTGATTTTTGAGATCGGTATGCAAACGAACAATGTCTTGACCGCCAGCGTGACCACCGTGCCGGCTGACGGCGCAACAGCAGGCAACTTCACCGCACATTACAACGGCACCACGCTCACCGACGGTTTCTTCGACAGCGGCTCGTCAGGTGTGTTCTTTAACGACACGGCCATCACCGCTTGCCCGTCGGGTGAGCTCGCTGGCGGGTATTGCTGTCCAGGCGCGGCCAGTAGCGTCTTCGAGGTGCCGTTCACCGTGACGATCACCAGCAGCCAAGGGGTGTCGTTCACTGTAGGGACTGTCATCGGAAATGCGGAATTCCTTTTCAGCCAATCTGGCTCGGCGGGTTTGCAAGCATTCAACGACCTCGCCAGACCGGCGGGTGCGTCGCTTTCCAACGCGTTCGATTTCGGTGTGCCGTTCTTCTTTGGGAAGAGCGTCTTGACCGCGTTTGAGCAGCGATCCACACCCAACGGGTCAGTACCGTACTTGGCGTACCAAAAGTCGCAGTGATCAGGTTCGCCGTCGGGCCAGTTCCGATCGAAACCCGTGGGGAAAGTCGGCTGTCACATTCCAAATGTCTCGAATTGTTGTCGGCGGCAACGAGCGCCTTCACCAGCGTGTCGGGCGAACATGCCAAGACCATGCGGCGGCGGGTATCGAGACGCTGAAGCCGTCTCTTCGGACGGCGAAGGCGTATCGGACAACCTGAACATTCCTATATCTGTCGAGATGTCACCGACAGCGATCTGGGAGTTCGTGAACTGGCATTTCCTCCGCGTGAGCATTTGACGTGGTGGATTCAACTGGTCGCCGCAACACTTCCAAATTGGAGGTGTTGATGAAAGCAAAGAAGTTGAAGGCGGATCGATTGCTGCGCGCGAAGCTGCGCTCGCCGGGTCGACCTCCAGTGTTGCATCGCGCAGAGCGATGGCCGTTCTGGAAGGCGATTGCACAAGGGCACACCAGCGAGGACGCGGCTGGCATTGCTGGCGTGTCACCGGCCGTCGGCAACCGATGGTTCCGACAATGTGGCGGTTGCCTCCATCGAATCTTGCCCCGTCCGCGCCAGAGACAACAGGCCGATACCTTTCCTTTTCTGAGCGCGAACAGATCGCGCTGGCACGCGCTCGCGGCGAAGGTGTTCGGGAGATTGCGCGTCAGCTCGATAGATCGGCATCGACGATCTCGCGCGAGCTTCGGCGCAATGCAGCCACGCGCGGCGGCGGCCCAGAGTACAGGGCCCACACGGCGCAATGGCATGCCGACCGCGCAGCAATGCGGCCCAAGTCGGCCAAACTCCTTACGAATCCGCTGTTGCGCTCGTACGTCCAGGATCGACTGGCCGGGAACATCGCGACCCCGGGCGGGCGAACGATCGCGGGGCCACAGGTGCCGTGGAAGGGGCGGCGACATGGACGCAGGCAAGTCCGCCGGTGGTCACAGGCCTGGAGCCCGGAACAGATTGCACATCGCCTGCTGATTGATTTCCCGGAAGACACTTCGATGCGCATTAGTCACGAGGCGATCTACTAGGCTCTGTACGTGCAGGGTGCGCGGGGCACTTCGCCGAGAGTTGACTGCGAACCGGCCGAGCATTGCGCATGCCAACGGAGCGCGTGCGCAATCGTGGCAAGTCCTTCGTGACGCCGGAGATCCTCATCAGCGAGCGGCCCGCTTGCGTCGAGGATCGCGCAATGCCTGGTCACTGGGAAGGCGATCTGATTTTGGGGTTGGCGAGCTCGGCCATCGGCACCTTGGTCGAGAGATCGACGCGCTTCACGATGCTGCTGCACCTTCCGCCGCAGCCTGGCCACCGCCAACAACCCCGCGACAAGCGAGGCCCTGCGTTGGCCGGTCACGGCGCCGAGGCCGTGCGTGACGCGATCACTAAAGCAATGGGCTTGCTGCCCGAGCAGTTCCGAAAGTCACTGACCTGGGATCAACGCTCCGAGATGAGCCAACACGCGACGCTCTCGATAGACACGAGCTTGGACGTGTACTTTTGCGATCCGCAGAGTCCGTGGCAGCGAGGGACTAACGAGAACACCAACGGGCTGCTGCGGCAATACTTCCCGAAGGGAACTGACCTTAGCGCTCACAGGGCAAGCGAGCTGAACGCGGTGGCTCTTGCATTGAATACGCGGCCCCGCAAGACCCTCGGCTGGCGTACGCCAGCCGAGGCATTCAACGAACTGCTACGTTCAGGAAGGAAAGCTTGTGTTGCGACGACCAGTTGAATCTGGGCTGCGAGCAAGGACTTCAGGGACGTGCTGACCGAGTACGGCATCACGAGCTCGATGAGCCGCAAAGGCAACTGCTGGGACAACGCCTGCAGTGAGACCCTGTTCGGGTCGCTCAAGGTGGAGCGACTGCACAGGCAACGCTTCGAGACCAGGCGTCAGGCGAAGGACGAAATCATTGCGTGGCTGCTTTGGTGCAACCGAACGCGACTGCACTCGACGCTGGCCCATCTCAGTCCGATGAAGTTCGAGCAAGACTGGTTTGCGGCTCAGGCCAAGCAGGCCAATTCGTGACTCGGCTATGGGTACGGATTCCAGGGGCAAGGTCAATCAGACGCCCTACGCTACCTCTTGGATAGCCAAGCAGCGACAGCGCGAGGTGACGTTTGTCAGGCGACAGCAAAGCCAAGAGCCTCTTGGTGACTTCTGCGGGAGATTCTTCGACTAGACCAGTTCGATCGTCCGGTGCCATGTCGTTCAGAATCGCAGCAACCTCGGCCTGCCCCATGGCCTTGAGCAGGTGCTCTTGCGCGGACCGGTCGAGGAACTCGAACGCCGCAGCCGTCTTGCGCGGCGACAGACGGATCACCACTGCCTGTTCAACCTCAGTCAAGCTCCTGATCTCGCTGGCGATGGCAGGCGGTGTTCAATTGGTCAACAGTGTGCGAACACGCTCCACGTCCGAGGTCGTGATGGCCTCGTGCAAATTTGTCATGCGTTGGATCTCCCGTCTACGTCTTGAACAAGCGCGTCGGCCACCGTGCGGCCCACCACAGCATCCGCAGCGCTCCGGTTACATCAACACGTGCGTGCCGGCGGGGAGGGGCGCCTCAGTGGAATCACCCGGCATCAATACCAAGCCCACCAGCCCCCAGCCCATGACCGCCGACCAGAACTGAAAATCGAGCGCATGCCCGGCCATCGCGAACAGCGCAAGGACGACGCTCCACGCAACTAGCGACGCTACCGCCCGACAACTCCATTCATGTGGTGTCATGGTGCGGCTACCAGCGGTCGAAGAGAGATTTTTGCGTGCTCGACATGTCAGCAGTCGCGCTTATCGTTACACAAATGGAAGTGCGCATGGAGTGGTCGTACCTCGTGTGCCCTGACGTCATGTGTTCGCCTTCCCTGAGGTGTCAGTTCGTGCGCCACCGTCCGCATGATGGCGCCATCGGTGCGCTCATCGGTGCGCTGGAATACCGACAGTTGCTTGACGACGTAGTCGGCATGGTGACCGCCATCCTGGGCCTCGGCTGACTCCAAAATTCTGATCACCTACGGGACCACATACCCACCGCATTCACCGGTCCGGCTTGCTGCGTGCGGGAGTGCTTGGCGCCAACGACGGTGTGCTGTCTATTGCCAGCCTGATCCTCGGCGTGACGGCAGCCCATATGAGCCAGGCGGGAATCCTTGTCGCCGGCGTCGCGGGCCTCGTCGGGGGCGCACTGTCCATGGGGGCCGGCGAATACGTGTCTGTGAGCTCGCAGGCTGATACGGAACGCGCCGACCTCGAAATTGAACGCAAAGGTATCGACGGCGACATTGATTCCGAGCATCAAGAATTGCGTGACATCTATGTGCATCGCGGCCTCGCCCCCGAGCTGGCCACGCAGGTGGCACAGCAACTCATGACTCACGATGCCCTGGGCGCCTGCGCGCGCGACAACATTGGAATCACCGATGCGCTAACAGCCCGGCCACTGCAAGCCGCCGCGATGTCTTGTGGCAGCTTCGCAATTGGCGGTGTTCTCCCTCTCGCTGCGGAGTTTCTTGCACCCGCGGGTCACCAGATCTCGATCGTGATGGCCGTGTCGCAGCTATTCCTAGCCGTGCTGCGCGGGGTTGCTGCACGCGCTGGCGGGCGTCGATTGTTCGCGGTGCTGCACGGGTGATGGTCTGGGGTGTGATGGCCCTGAGCATCACCGGCGTTGCTGGTGCACTGTTCGGTGCGGCCACATAGCGAGCCGACGGAAACTCGCAGCGCGATGCCGATCTTCCAAATGTCTGACAGGCATGCTTTGTCTCGGTGACATCCACCGGCTCAGCGCCGATGAGCATTTGGACCTGCTCTGAAAGTAATACCTAACTGATCGGCGTCCTGTCTGATGTCGCCTTGGTCGCAGCCAGTGCTGCGTAGCGTAAGCCGACAACAGGGAGGAGGCGAAGTACGGTTCGGCCCCGTGCAACCGCGCTGCCCCGCTTTATTTCGTTCGTAACGCGGGAATCCGATCTTCAGGACGCAATGCGTAGGCGCAAGGTGGCGAGCCCACGTTGTGGATGCATGCCCAGCACAAGCTGGCGTGCTCAAGACGCTCGGAGCCAATGCGAGCGTCGCTCGAAACGAGAGACTGAATCATGAAAAAGAACCTGCTCATCGCTGCCGTGCTGACCACCTTCGCTGCTGTGTCGTTCGCCCAGGGTCCAACCCAATCGCCGACTGCTTCGGCTGCCACAACTACCGCGAAGCATTTGCACAAGGTCAAGCACGCGCAAGCCGCGAAGAAGGCCACTGCACCCGCCGCGGCGCCATCGGTTGCCAAGTAAGCGAACAACGCTTTCAGTGAATGGGCCTGGGGAAACTCAGGCCCTTTTTACTTGTGGGCGGCTCAGCCGCACAACCCGCTACCTCGTTCGGGTGGCTACGGATATAACCGGCGTCATCGAAGCATCGAAGCATCGAAGCGTGAGCCGCAAAGCTGAAGTTGCAGATATTGCCCCTCGATGTTTCATATCAGGGTGAGAGTCTTCTCAGCGCGACTGCATGCACAACGGCGGCGCTCGCCTCGCAAGCAGCGCGATGAATTGGCGGCCGAGGTGCACCACGAACCTCGCTGGCAGCAACTCGATCCGGAGAGCGCGGCGGTCGAGTGGTTGGGGCAGGGGATTTCGTTCGAAGGACAGCGGCGGGCGAGCTAAGGTGTCGGTGTCGGCGCGTACTGATTGGACATGGGGTGCATGCTATCGGCACCGGCGTTGTGCCGAATACAACACTACCCCAGAAGGCGGCTATCGCTTGTTCAATTCTTTGGCGCGCTAGTGGGTGCGCCGTCCTTCTTCACCATCGGATCGTCCTTTTTCATCATGCCTTCGTGCTGCTTCGTCATGGCGGAGCACTTCTTAGCCATGTCGTCGTCCTTCTTCATGGCGTCTTTTTCGGCCATCGCCACGTGAGCCTTGCAGTCCTGCATCGACGGTGTTTTCATCATTGCGCCTTCCTTTTTCATCGAGTCGTCTGCAAAAACAGTCAAAGATGAGGCGGCAAACGTGGCGGCGATTAGGGTGTGGGTAAACGTTGTCATTTTCAATTCCTTAGCTTGGGTTGGTGTCATCGCGGTTGACGGATTACATGTATCAAAGGTGTTCCCCAACGTTTTGATTCGCTGAACCCAATGTCGCTCGCGCAGTGCTCGGACGTTTTAGGAAAACAAGCCTCGTTGCTGTAGGTCATGCGCCCGAGCGCCTGTCTTCCAGCGCGACAGGCCTCGGCTCGAAATGTCCTCGCACCGCCGCCGTCGGTCTGGAGCCTCGTCAGCGCGAGGCTAAAAAATCGATCGATTGATGTGTCGTTTTAATCGCTCACCCCAGCATCGGCGCCGCCAGTACGGCGCTCAACCGTGCCCGCCGAGTCGCTGCTCGAGCCATCGCCTATCGACGACGAGCGATATGGGTCGTGACGGAATGCGACATCCACCGGCTCGGTTTGATCATTCTTTTTGGCCGTGATGTTTCTGGACCTCGACCGCTTCAAGTGAGTCAACGACACCCATGGCCACGCAGTCGGCGATGCGGTGCTGAAGGAAGTGGTACGGCGCCTGCTGGGACAGGTGCGTGAGGCGGACACGGGCTGCCGCAACGGGGGCGGCAAGTTTCTTTACCTACTTGTGAACCCGGGAGACCGCGCCAACGTAGAGCGCATGGCTGGGTTGATGCTGGCGTGCACGGCTGAGCCCGTCGAAATCGGCAGGATTCAGTTGATCGTCAAGCCGAGCATTGGCATCGCCGTGTTTCCAGAGGATGGCCGTACGAAGGAGGCTCTGATCGATAAGGCCGACACTGCGATGTACCGGGCCAAGTCGAGCATGAGCGGGTTTGCACTGTTTGATTGTCTGTAAGCAGATGGGGGTCGCGAGGCGATCCTCGCTACGACAGGCGGATAAGGTCCGTACACCAGTTCATCGCGCCTCTAACGATACAGAGATGCACGCGAGGAAGCGTGGTGAGCCATCCCAAAGAAGACAAACGGCATCTCTGTCGGTCTGGGCTTTGGCTTCGGGAAAGTCGATGCTGGTGCTGGCGCGCTTTAAGCGCCCGCGCAACGTCGTCAGAACGGTGCAGGAAGTCACCATCTCCGGAGTTACGTCATGATTACTGGCTCGGCGCGCCGCCGCAGAAAGAACGGTGTGTCACCATCCGCTTAGAAGGATTCCATATGACCCCATCAACCACTGCTGTTTCTAAACATACCCGCTCGAACACCGGCCTTCCGCGCGCGGTGCGGATTGGCTTCTGTGTCCTTGGCTTGGTGATGGCCGCACTGGCTGGCGCGCTGGTGATGAAATCGGTCGCGCCAACCTCGCCACCTGACCCAGCAGCGACCGCCGCGGTCTCGCCGATGACCAAGACGCCGCCGGCGCCGACATCCCCCGCCGTGAAGCACAAGCCGCAGCTGCGGCCTGCCACGTCGAATGGCAGCAGCAACACCGCTGGCCGCGCCGACGCACCTTGGTATGCCCCAGGCGGCACGACGCGGACCGTGGCTTGCGCGACCTGCGGAGTTGTGGAGTCGGTTAATGCTGTGCAACAAAAGGGTCAGGGCAGCGGCATCGGCGTGGTCGCTGGTGGTGTAGCAGGCGGCCTGCTTGGTAATCAAATCGGTGGCGGCAACGGCAAGACGGCGATGACCGTGCTGGGCGCCATTGGTGGCGGATTTGCTGGCAACGAGGTCGAGAAGCGGGTGCGCACTGAAACTGTCTACGACGTCACAGTGCGCATGGACGATGGGAGCACGCGGTCGTTCCGCCGTGTCAACGCTATGTCGGTCGGAAGCGCCGTCGTCGTAGACGGCGACACGCTGCGACTGTCCAACACCAGCACCCAGCGCGACGGACCGAACACGATGCGCACTTCGGCACCGGCCGGCGGCAACACTTAAGGCTTTGATGGATGCGGTCATGAACGCCGTCAAGCCGATCGCCTAGCAGCAGGCTGATCGCCGCGTGCAAGCCAAGGTGACCGGAACGCAATGAGCAACTTGAGCGCCGCTTATCTAGAGCGTCGCTTGTCTTCATCGATCTCTCGGGTGCGCCCGTACCATGTGCTGTGGACGCCCCCTAACCATTAACTTTGGACTTTCCATAAATGAACCTTGCAATCGGCCCGCTCGTCTCCCTGCTCGCTGGCATCTTGATACTCGCGGTACCGCGCCTTTTGAACTACATCGTCGCGATCTACCTCATCCTAATGGGCTTGCTCGGGTTGTTTGGCTCTGGTGGTTTGCATCTGAGGTGACCAACCACACGGGGGCTGGGCAAGATGGCGACAGCGGCACTGCGCAGCGGGGTAACGTGCGCTGGAAGCGCTGTTGTTGCCGCTACCATCAAAGTCTGCCAGATGCCGACCGCCGACTGAGCCACGGCAAACGAGCAACGAACTGCATCGTGCCTGATCTTTTACGTTGATCAGCTGACTCACCGTAAGGCTGGCACTCGGCTCAATTCGGCGTCGGCGGCAACATGCCTGCGGCACCGGGGGGGCTGTCAGCCGCGCCTTCGACCCATGGCATCGAGCCGCGATAGGTTTGTGTGGGCGCGCCGAGCTCGTCATCCCGTAAGACCCATGTTGCCTCCGCCCCGCCTATGCCAGTAACAGTGCTTCCGATGAGGAAGTGACGTAAGCGGCCAGCCAACACATGTTGACCATTGGCTGCTGCCGTAGGAGTCTCGTGTCCGCATAACTTACGCGGACACATGAACACTTACGGGGTTGATCTGATGGGCCGTCGGCGGCGACGCCGACACAGCGCGGAGTTCAAGTTCGCAGTCATCCGGGAGTGCATGACGCCCGGCGTATCTATTGCCGCCGTGGCGTTGGCGCACAGCCTAAACGCCAATATGCTGCGCAAGTGGCTCATTGATGCGGAGCAGGTCGGCCGACCAACACAGGCGGTGGTGGCCGCGTCGGCGGAAGTACCCCTCCTACCGCCCAGCTTCATTCCACTTGCGTTCAAGTCGCCGCCCGTGGCGGGCGACATCCGCATCGAGCTGCATCGCTCGGGGACGACGGTCAACGTCGTGTGGCCTGCGGCGGCGGCGGCCGAGTGTGCTGCCTGGCTGAGCGACTGGCTCCGATGTCCGGGTCGAAGCAGTCTGGCTCGCCACCGAGCCGTTGGACATGCGCGCCTTCACGGACACGTCACTGGCGCGTGTCGTGAAGTGTTGACGCCGCCCGAAAACTGACCCACTTAGAGCGATAGTGCCGATCCAAATTTGACCCGGGTGTTCAACCTACCCTGCCTCTTTCTTGAGCAGGGGAGAAGGAGTGATCACCATGGCCATGATTGGCAAGGTTCGGCGGATGTACTTTCGC
>JANPNF010000149.1:0-4431 GCA_031427315.1 Burkholderiales bacterium
ATCGCCGACTACATCGTGGGCTTCTACAACAGCGTGCGGCTGCACTCCAAACTGGGTAACTTGCCACCCAATGCCTTCGAGCACCAATCGGCAATCAATCAACCTATCGCTGTGTCCGAAAAAACTTGACCAGCACACTCATCGCGCACTGGCCTCCACCAAATCAGTCAGCTTTCGCGCACCGGCACCTCAATGCAGCGGCAGCTCCAGCGGGCGCCGTCAGCCATCCCGCATCAACGCCACGCCCTTGATCTGCGCGTGCAGCGCGTCGCCCGGTTGCAGATTCAGCGCGTCCAGGCTGCGGCTCGTGATGCGCGCCAGTAGGGTCCACTGACCTGGCTGCGGGTCGGTTCCGACCCGCAGGCTCAGCAGTGCGGTGCTGGGCTCGCGCTGCACGCTGCCCAGCACCACTGGCAGCACGTTGAGGATGCTGGTCTCCACGGGTCGCTGCCGCGTGACGCTGACATCACGGGCCAGGATGCGCGCGCGCACCGGCATGCCGGGCAGCGCCGTGGACCGGCCGACCCACAACGAACTGCCGTGGAATGCGATGCGCACCATGCCGTGCTGCGCGTCGTGTTCGGCCACCTCAGCGGCGATCACCACGCCGGCATCATCGAGCCGGGCGAGCGGCAGGTCGGTGCGCGCCATCAGCTCGCTCAACGGGCCGGCCGCCAGGGCGCGCCCCTCGTGCATCAGCACCAGGTGGTCGGCGAGGCGCGCCACCTCGTCCATCGCATGCGTGACGTAGACAACCGGCAGCGCCAGTTCGTGGTGCAGGCGTTCGAGGTAGGGCAGGATCTCGGCCTTGCGCGCAGCCTCCAACGCGGCCAGCGGCTCGTCCATCAGCAGCAACCGTGGGCCTGCCGCCAGCGCGCGGGCCATCGCCACGCGCTGCCGCTCGCCGCCTGACAACGTGGCCGGGCGCCGCGCCAGCAGGTGCGCTATCCCGAGCAGGTCGATGGCCGCATCGAGCGCGATGCGATTCGATTCACCTGCGGCACGTCGCCGCCCGTAGTTCAGGTTGCCGCGCACATCGAGGTGCGGGAACAGCGCGGCGTCTTGGATCACGTAGCCGAGCGGCCGACGGTGCGTCGGCACGAAGCGGCCGGTGGCATCGTCTTGCCAGACCTCGTTGCCGAGCGCCACACGCCCGGCCGCGCGCTCGAGCCCGGCGAGTGCCCGCAGCAGCGTGGTCTTGCCGCAGCCTGAGGGGCCGAACAGGGCGGTGATGCCGCGCGAGGGCAGCGCCAGCGCCACATCGAGTTCAAAGTCGCGCCGCTGCAGGCGCAGACGGGCGTCGATCATCAGGTGGGCGGCGGGTCGCCGACGCCATTGCCAACGCCCTCATCGCGCGCCGGTCGGTTGACGACGTACAGCGCCACCAGCACGACCAGCGCGAACCCCACCATGCCAGCTGCCAGGCGATGCGCTTCGGTGAATTCGCCGGCCTCGACGTGGTCGTAGATCGCAACAGACAGCACGCGCGTCTGGCCCGGGATGTTGCCGCCGATCATCAGCACCACGCCGAATTCACCGACCGTGTGGGCGAACCCGAGCACGCTGGCAGTCACGAAGCCGGGCCGCGCCAGTGGCAACGCAATGCTGGTGAACCGGTCCCACGGCGAGGCCCGCAGCGTGGCGGCCGCTTCCAGCAGGCGTTCGGGGATGGCTTCGAAAGCCTGCTGCAGCGGCTGCACGACGAAGGGCATCGAATACAGCACCGACGCGACCACCAGCCCGCTGAAGGTGAAGGGGAGCCGGCCGATGCCCAGCCACTGAGTGAACTGCCCCACAGGCCCCTGGGGCCCCATCAGCAACAGCAGGTAGAAGCCCAGCACGGTGGGTGGCAGCACGATGGGCATTGCCACGAGGGCCGACCACAGTGGCTTCCAGCGCGAGCGCGTTCGAGCCAGCCCCCATGCGATCGGTGTGCCCACGGCGAGCAGCAACAGCGTGGTGAGCGCTGCGAGTTCGGCCGTGAGCCGGATCGCGGCCCAGGCATCCGCGCTCAGCGTGGCCTCCGTGGCGTCATGCAGCCGAGCTTCATGGCCCGTAGCCGTAGGACCGGATCACCGCCTTGGCCGCCGGGCTTTTCAGATAGGCGAGCAACGCGGCGGCAGCGGGGTTTTTCTCGCCGGTCTTCAGCAGCACCGCGTCCTGGCGAATCTCGCCATACAACGCCGCTGGCACCAGCCAATACGAGCCGATTACCGGCTTGCCCGGAGGGGCCACCTGCGACAGCGCGACGAAGCCGAGTTCGGCATTGCCGGTGGCCACGAACTGATGGGCCTGCGCGATGCTTTCGCCGGTCACCAGCTTCGGCACGATGGCGTCGGCGAGGCCGCGCGCCTTCAGCACCTCGAGGCCAGCCCGTCCGTAGGGTGCCAGCTTCGGGTTCGCGATCGCCAGGTGCGCATAGGTGCCGGTGGCGAGCACCGCACCCTGGTCGTCCACATAGCCGGGCTGCGCGCTCCACAGCACCAGCTTGCCGGTGGCGTAGGTGAATTGACTGCCAGCCACGCCGCAGCCGTTGGCGATCAGTTTGCGCGGGGTGTCGTCGTCGGCGGCAATCAGCACCTCGAACGGCGCGCCGGTGGCGATTTGCACAAAGAACTTGCCGGTGGCACCTGACGACACCTTCAGCGTGTGGCCGGTGGCCGCTGTGAAACCCTTGCCGATGGTCGCCAGCGGGGCGACGAAGTTGGTGGCGACGGCCACCAATACCTCCTCGGCCTGCGCCTGCGTTGTCAGCGCGGCCAGCGCGGCGACGAGAAGAGGCGGCAGGGTTTGCATCTTCGGCTTCATCGTGTGGACGCACTGTGGGTTCAATCGATCACAGCCCGGATCGCGTTCAACGCCTTGAAGGCGGTGCCCTCAGCGCCTCAGCACTCAGCCGTCTGAAAGAAGCTGTTGGCAGAGTCGGCTATCGAACGGCGTTCGATGCAAGCAATCAGGCCGACGTGAGTGGACCATGGTCATCGCAATGGGCGCCGTGGGGGTGGTGAAGGTGGCCGTTCACCAAATAGTCCACGTGGTCACCGTGCGGCACGGCTTCGTGGCCGCAACCCGGGCCGTGCACGTGTGCAGCTTCATGTCCATCGCAAATGTGGCTCGGAGTGCATGCGCTCGGGTTTGTCGCCGACACCGAAATCACGTGTTCATCCACATGATCGCCGTGCGGGTGATGCAAGTGGCCATCATGGAGGTAGTCAACGTGGTCGTCGTGGCGAATGCCCACGTGGCCGCAGCGTGCGCCGTGCTCGTGGTCGTCGTGCGCGCGGGGTGTTACATCGCAGGTCGTCATGGAATGCTCCGTGAGGTCAGAAAATAGTACGTCAGCGAACACCAACCGCTGCACGGCCACGGGCCCGGTCACCGAATCCATCTGCCAAGGCGGGGGCGCTTCAGTCGTTTCGGGCCCGCGGGTGGAGCGACAGCTTGCCCAGCAGCTTAGTGGCTTGCAGCTCCGCCGACACAGCGCTGTCGAGCGATGAGCATGACAGGCCGGACACTTCGTAGTGCATGTTCTCGTACAGCTCGGCGGTTGACGGGTAGGTATTGAGCACCGCCGTCAAGGCGGCGCTGGGCATGGTGGCCGACAAGGCATGCTTCAACCTCGACACCACGATCTGGTATTGCGCCGCATCGACCGGGTCGCCACTGCAGTCGATGCGCTCCAGAATGTGCGCCAGCGACAAGACGGTCTTGGCAGAAATGCGTGGTGTCTGGAGCTGCGGTGCGGACATGTGGGACTCCCGTGGTGGCAATGTCATGACGATGCCAACTACATGCGGACGGGCACCGCAATGTCAAGCCGCCGGGGCGGTGACGGCAGCGCATGGCCCGCTGATCGGTGCCACCGCCCAGGCGTCCGCGGCGTTATGCAGCGGCTTGCGGTGCGGGGCTGCTCGCCTGCGGCTTGTCGCCGCTCGCCGCGGTCCCCTGCTTGGCCTCGCGTTTCAAGGCCTTGGCCCGTTTTTGCTTTTGTCTGCGGATACCGCGGTCTTTGTCAGCGCTCATGTCGATCTCGAGTGGGTTGATGGAAAAAGTCACGGGTGCACACCAAAAATCAGGCGGAGACCTCGCGGCATCATTTGAGCATGTTCCAGTCCAGCAAAGATTTTTTCGATGCGGCGCTGTCGCCATTGGCGGCGAACGATCCCGGCGCTGATGAGCATGCATTGCGGCTCGCCACAGCGCTGATGCTTGTCTAGGTCATGCGTGCCGACGCCAGTTTCGAGCCCAGCGAACGTGCGGCGGTGCTGACAGCGCTGCGCGAGCGCTTCACGTTGTCGCAAGACGAGGCGTCGGGCCTGACCGAGCTCGCCGTCAGCACCGCACGCGAGGCCACCGATCTGTTTGCCTTCACGTCGCGCATCAATGCGCATTTCGACACGCCACAGAAGGTGCGCATGGTCGAGCAGCTGT
>JANPNF010000150.1:0-2693 GCA_031427315.1 Burkholderiales bacterium
CTGTTCGCGCCCGAGATCCACAAGCAGCGGCTGGCCACCTGGCCCGAGCATTACGGCTGGATCGAGCCGGCCGGCCTGCACTACTTCCGCAGCCGCGTCAGCCAGGCGCGCCGCGATGTCGAAGAGGGCCTGGCCATCACGATGGCGCATTTCACCACCCGCGCGTTGCAGCAGCGTGCGCTCGAGGTGCTGCAGTTCAAGCTCGACATCCTGTGGGCGATGAACGACGCAATGGCCACGCGCTACGGCATCAATCCCCCATGAGCAGCCCCACGAGCGCGAGCAAGCCGCGCGTGGCGCAGGGCTTCAGGCTGCAATGGGAGCCGGTGCAGAACTGCCATGTGCTGCTCTACCCCGAAGGGATGGTCAAGCTCAATGACAGCGCGGGCGAGATCATGAAGCGTTGTGACGGCCTGCGCAGCGTCGGCGCGATCGCCACCGACATCGAGCAAGCCCATGGGCTGCAAGGCCTCGAAGCCGACGTGCTGGCCTTTGCCGAGCTGGCCGGCAAGCAACGCTGGCTGAGCTGGGATTGAGCGCGATGAGCATCAGCATGCCTGCCACCGCCGCTGCCGCACCGGCCATCGGCCCGCCGCTGTGGCTGCTCGCCGAGCTGACCTACCGCTGCCCGCTGCACTGTGTGTTTTGCTACAACCCGGTCGACTTCGCCCGCCAGGAAGAGGAACTCAGCACCGAGGACTGGCTGCGCGTGCTGCGCGAGGGCCGCGAGATGGGCGCCGTGCAGCTCGGCCTGTCCGGCGGCGAGCCGCTGGTGCGCGATGACCTGGAAGTGATCGTCGCCGAAGCACGCCGGCTCGGCTATTACACCAATCTGCTGACCTCCGGCGTCGGGCTGAGCGCGGCTCGCGCTGCGGCGTTGAAGGCCGCCGGCCTCGAACATGTGCAGCTGTCGTTCCAGGACTCGACGCCGGAGATGAACGATTTCCTGTCGCACACCAAGACCTTCGACCTGAAGAACCGGGTCGCCCGGATCATCAAGGATCAGGGCTGGCCGATGGTGATGAATGTGGTGATCCACCGCATGAACATCGAGCACATCGACCGCATCATCGAGATGGCAGCCGAGTTGGGCGCCGAGTACCTGGAACTGGCCAACACCCAGTACTACTCCTGGGCCTACCTGAACCGCGACCAGTTGCTGCCCACGCATGAGCAGCTGCGCGAGGCCGAGGCAGTGACCGACCGTTGGCGCGCCAAGCTCGGCGACCGCATGCGCATCTTCTTTGTCGCACCCGACTACCACGAAGGTCGGGCCAAGAAATGCGTCAACGGTTGGGGCAATATGTTTCTCACCGTGGCGCCGGACGGCACCGCGCTACCCTGCCACACGGCCAAGATGCTGCCCGGGTTGAGCTTCCCGAACGTCCGCGAGCACGCGCTGCGCGACATCTGGTTTGAGTCCGAAGGCTTCAACCGCTACCGCGGCACCGGCTGGATGAAGGAGCCGTGCACCAGCTGCGAATTCCGCGAACAGGATCTCGGTGGCTGCCGCTGCCAAGCCTTCATGTTGGCCAACGACCCCGCCGTCGCCGACCCCGTCTGCGTGAAGAGCCCGCATCACCAGCAGGTCGTCGATGCTGTGGCGAATGCGGCCGTGTCCGCAGCCGTCGCTGCGACCGCAGCGAATCGCTCAGCACTCGGTGTTCGGGAACAGCCGCTGGTGTTTCGCAACCCCGTCAACTCGCGGCGCCTGGGCGCGGCCCTGCCCGAACCGGCAGAAGGGCCGATCAAGCGTTAGCGCTAGCAGCCGGGCTGCACAGCAAGCGACCGGCCGGAGCATCAGCGTCGAAGCCATCGCCCACCCTGCCAGCGCCGAGCCAGGCCGCTCAGCCGTCAAGCGTTACCTGCCCTGGAGCGTTGCCACCGCGCTGTTCATGGAACAGCTCGATGCGAACATCCTCAACACGGCGGTGCCGTCGATCGCCGCCGGCCTGCAGATGCCCGCGCTGAGCCTCAGAGCTGTGGTCGCCAGCTGCGTGCTCAGTCTGGCCCTCGGCATTCCGCTGAGTGGCTGGCTGGCCCACCGTTTCGGCACCCGGCGTGTCTTTGCCGCTGCAATTTCACTGTTCACCGCGGCCTCGATGCTGCGCGGCCGCTCTCGACGAGGGTGTCGTTTCTAATTGCAACCCGCCTGCTGCAGGGCACGGGCGCGGCGCTGATGATGCCGGTCAGGCGGCTGATGATGGTGCGCAGCTTCGCCAAATCCGAACTGCTGGTGGCGATGAACTTCGTTATCGTGCCGGCACTGATCGGACCACTGCTCGGCCCCACCGTGGGCGGCCTGCTCGTGCATTGGTTGTCCTGGCGTGCAATCTTCTTAGTCAACTTGCCGGTCGGGCTGGCCGCGTTGTGGTTCATCCACCGTCAATTGCCCGACTACCGCAGTGCGGCGGGGCGGCCGCTCGACGTGGTCGGGCTGCTCTTGTTCGGCGCTGGCACCACGCTGCTGTCATGGTTCATCGGCGTGTTCGGCGAACATCCTTTCGACCCGTCTTCCTTCCTGATCCTGCTGTTGGCAATCGGGCTGCTGACGGCCTACGGTGGGCACGCGCGCCGGGCGCCACATCCACTGGTGGGATTCGCGCTGTTCCGCGTTCGCACCTTCCGCGTTGCGGTGCTCGGCGGCTTCGTCACGCGCCTGGGTCTCGGCTCGGTATCGCTGCTGCTGCCGC
>JANPNF010000151.1:0-12765 GCA_031427315.1 Burkholderiales bacterium
ATCGCCGACTACATCGTGGGCTTCTACAACAGCGTGCGGCTGCACTCCAAACTGGGTAACTTGCCACCCAATGCCTTCGAGCACCAATCGGCAATCAATCAACCTATCGCTGTGTCCGAAAAAACTTGACCAGCACACTCACGCTGTACCGCACATCCCCCTAGGAACCTTCAGAAGGGCTTGAGAATCGAGCTCTTGCCGCGTTCTGGAAATGCGGCATTTCATTTTCCCGAGCACCTGCCGGACACCCGCCCATGACCTTGCCGCCCTCCGATGCCAGCACGCACGACGCCTTCGACCAGTTGCGCCGCTATCTCGAAGGGCAGGTGCTGGGTCAGCCGGCACTGGTCGAGCGGATGTTGGTCGCGCTGCTCGGTGATGGCCACCTGTTGGTCGAAGGCCCACCCGGTCTGGCCAAAACCCGCGCCGTCAAGGCGATGGCACACGCCGTCGAGTGTGATTTCCAGCGGGTGCAGTTCACGCCTGACATGCTGCCCGCCGATCTCACCGGCTCCGACATCTACCGGCCGGAAGAAGGCAGCTTTCGCTTCCAGCGCGGACCGCTGTTCCACAACCTGATCCTGGCCGACGAGATCAACCGCGCGCCGGCCAAGGTGCAGTCGGCACTGCTTGAAGCGATGGCCGAGCGGCAGATCACCGTTGGCGTGGCCACCTATCAGCTGCCGCATTTGTTCATGGTGATGGCAACCCAGAACCCGATCGAGCAGGAGGGCACCTACCCGCTGCCCGAAGCCCAGCTCGACCGCTTCATGCTGCACACCCGCGTCGACTACCCCGACCGCGCGACCACCCGGCTGATCATGGCGCTGGCCCGGCAAGAGGCGATGTCCGAGGTCGAATTGCCGCCGCCGCCGCACAAGCTGCCGCAGGCCGCGGTGTTCGCGGCGCGCCATCAGGTGTTGGAAGTGACGCTGGCTGATTCGGTGGCCGACTACATTGCCGCGCTGGTCGATGCGACCCGCCACCCCGCGCCCTACAGCGCGCTGCTCGTCGGCTGGTTGCGTTGGGGCGCCAGCCCACGCGCGGCGATCGCGATCGAACGCGGCGCACGTGCCCTCGCCTGGCTCGACGGCCGCGACTATGTCAGCCCCGAAGACGTCCAGGCGATTGCCCCCGATGCGCTGCGCCACCGGCTGTTGCTCGACTACAGCGCGCAGGCGGCACGGGTCACCGCACAGGACTGCGTCGTCGAGCTGCTGCGCACCGTGCCGGCGCCCTGAGCAGCGGCACGTGATGGGGCTGCTGCCTGATCTCGACGAACTCGTCGCGCTGCGCGGTGCCGCGCACGGATTGGACATGCACCTGCGCCATCCGGCGGCAGCACAGCTGCAGGGCGGACACCGCAGCGCCCATCGCGGTCGTGGCCTCGAATTCGACGAGGTGCGCGCCTACGCCCAGGGCGACGACGCCCGCACCATCGACTGGCGCGTCACCGCACGGCGCGGCAGGCCGCACACCAAACTGTTTCGCGAAGAGCGCGAGCGCGTGGTCTGGCTGGTTGCAGATTTGCACCCCGGCCTCTACTTCGGCAGCCGCCAGCAGTTGAAGTCGGCGCTGCTGCTGCGCGCGGCCGCCTGGCTGGCCTGGGTCACCATCGGTGCCGGCGACCGGCTGGGTGCCGTGCTGACCCGCGGCGCTGCAATGCCGCAGCTGTTGCCACCGCGCTCGCGTGACATCGGTGCGCTGGCCGTGCTGCAAGCGCTGGTGGAGGGCCAGCCGCAGGCGCCGGGCGTGCCCGCAGCAGGTGGCCTGGGTGTGGCACTCAGCACCTTGCGCCCGCTGCTGCGATCGGGCAGCACGGTGGTTGTGCTAAGCGACTTCAGCGACCTCGACGCGGCCACTGAAACCGCGTTGGTGACCGTCGCCCTGCGCGCCGAATGTCGCCTGCTGTGGCTCACGGATGCGCTGGAACACGACGGCCTGCCGAGTGGTGCGTTTCGCGTCGGGGTGCCCGGCCAGACCTGGGCCCTCGACGGTGCTGCCAGCCGCGCTGCATGGGCCGCCACCTGGGCGCAGCGCGAGCAGCGCGTTGCCGATCTCAGCCGCAACCACCGCGTGCCGGTGCTGCGCGTGGACACCGGTGGCGACCTGGCGCAGACACTGCCGCGCTTCATCAGCGAGTCGCGATGACAGCAACATTGTTGGAGCAGCTGGCGCCTGATCGCGCACCGCCCCCGCTCGGTTGGTGGCCGTTGGCGCCCGGCTGGTGGGGGCTGATGGCGTTGATGCTGCTGGCCCTGGTGTCGGTGATCTGGTGGCGCCAGCGGCGGCAGCGTTCGTCAGTCAGGCGATGGCAGCGCATGGCCTTGCGCGAGCTGACACGACTCCAAACCACCGGCGACGACGCCACCCTCGCCTGCGGCCTGCAACAACTGCTGCGCCGCTATGCGGTCGCCCGCTACGGGCGCGACACCGTGGCCACCCTCAGCGGCGAGGCCTGGATTGACTTCGTGGTTCGCCACGGCGGCAGCGACTGGGCCGGTGACAGCGGCCGGGCGCTGTTGCGCTGTGCGTACGGTGCTCAGGCAGCGATGCACGAAGCGCCCGCATCACCTGGCCATCGCGAATGCTGGCTCCAAGGCGCCCGCGCCTTCGTCCAGTGCAAGAGGGCCGCTCGGTGATCCACCTCGAATGGCCGTGGATGCTGCTGGCCGCGCCGCTGCCGTGGCTGTTCGCGCGCTGGCTGCCACCGGCCCGACCGCGCGCGGCAGCGCTGTTTCTGCCTTTCGCGGCGCAGCTGGCGCAGCGCACCGCGCCTGCCACGGCGCGCGCACCGCGCTGGCGGCTGCTGCTGTTCGCCCTCGTCTGGGCGTTGATGCTGGCCGCCGCCGCGCGCCCGCAGTGGCTGGGCGAGCCGCAGCCGGTGGCCACCACCGGGCGCCGCCTGCTGCTGGCCGTCGACACCTCGGGCTCGATGGCCGCGCAGGACATGGCCGGGCGCATGAGCCGGCTGCAGGTCGTCAAGCAAGTGGCGGGCGACTTCATCCGGCGGCGTCACGGCGACCAGGTCGGGCTGATCATGTTCGGCACCCGGCCCTATCTGCAGGCGCCACTCAGCACCGACCTCGACACCATCAACCAGTTCCTCGACGAGGCCTCGATCGGCATGGCAGGCCCGGCCACCGCGCTCGGGGACGCGATCGGGCTGGCGCTGAAGCGGCTGCAGGCCGAACGGGATAACGACAGAGACAGCGACAGAAACAGCGAAGGCGCCGCACCCGACGCCCGCCGCCAGACCGTGCTGGTGCTGCTGACCGACGGCAGCAGCAATGCCGGCGAGATGCCGCCGCTGCCCGCCGCACGCCTGGCCGCAGCGCAGCACCTGCGCGTCTACACCATCGGCGTCGGCAGCGACGACGACAGCGACCTCGACGAAGACACGCTGAAGGCCATCGCGAACGAGACCGGTGGCGCCTACTTTCGCGCGACCGATGCGGCGGCGCTGCAGCAGGCCTACGCGCTGATGGACCAGCTCGAACCCGCCGCCGCGCAAGACCGCTGGGTGCGCCCGAGCGACGAATGGTTCGCTTGGCCGCTGGCGCTGGCGCTGCTGCTGAGTGTGCCGACGGTGGCACTGCGGGAGCCGCGATGGCGCTGATCGCCGAGGTGCAGGCCGCACTGGCTCGCTTTCATTTCGAGCGCCCGGCGTGGTTGCTGGCGCTGCCGCTGTTGCTGGCGTTGGCCGCCTGGCTGGCGCGGCGCAGCGCGGCCGGTGGCAACTGGGCGAGGCTGGTCGATGCGCCCCTGCTGGCAGCGCTGCGGCTGTCCGAGCCGCCGGTGTCGCGGGCGTCACCGTGGCCCTGGCTGGCACTGGCATGGCTGCTCGCGGTGCTGGCGCTGGCCGGTCCCACCTGGCAACGCGAGCCCGCTGCGGCCAACTCATCGCCCGATGGCTGGGTGTTGGTGCTCGATTTGTCGCCCTCGATGCTGGCAACAGATGCGGCACCGAACCGCGTGACCCGTGCGCGCTACGCCATCGAAGACATGCTGCGCGCCGCCCAGGGCGCCCGCGTTGGTCTGATCGTCTTCAGCGCCGAGCCGTACACCGTGAGCCCGCTGACTGACGACGTCGCCACCGTGCGCGGTCTGACAAGCCCGCTGACGCCCGGGCTGATGCCGAGTGTGGGCGACAAGCTGGGCCCCGCGCTGGTGATGGCGCAGCAGCTGCTGGAGCGTTCGTCGACCCGCGGTGGCCATGTTGTCGTGCTGACCGACGGCTATGCCGACCCCCTCGATGCCACCGCTGCCGCGAAGTCCTTGCGCGAGCGCGGCACCGCGGTCGATGTGCTGGCGATCGGCGGTGCAGGCGCCGCTGCCGGACTGAACCCGCCACGGAATCAGGTACAGAACCCTGCCCAAAGCACCGATGGCGATGCCGCGCTGCAGGCCGACGTGGTGGCACCGACCGAGCCGGTCGACCGAGCGCTGCTGCAGCAGTTGGCCCGCGCAGGCGGTGGCCGGGTGTTCGGACTCGGCGAGATGCCTGCGCTGCTGGCGAGCATGCAGATTCATGACACCCGCAGCGCCACTCCATTGACAGGCGTAGAAGCGGAGCGCTGGCGTGACGCCGGGGTCTGGTTGCTGCCGCCGTTGCTGCTGCTGGCAGCGCTGTTGGCGCGGCGGGGGTGGTGGTGAAAGCCCGTTGGTGGGCCGCGGGGTTGCTGGCCTGCGCCACCGCGGCACAGGCCGACCTCGGAGGATCGTCGCTGTGGCGCACGCCCGACCAGCGCGGTGAGGCGGAGTTGCGCGCGGGCCATGCCGCGGCGGCGGCGCAGACCTATGCCGATCCGCGCCGCAAGGCCTGGGCGCAATTGAAGGCGGGCGACAACCGCGCCGCCGCCGACAGCTACGCGGGCCTCGATGCGCCCGAGGCGCCTTACAACCGGGGCAACGCACTGGTGCGCGCCGGGGCTCTGCAGCAGGCGCTGGAGGCCTACGACGAAGCGCTGGCCACCAACCCGGTCGACCGCGACGCACAGCACAACCGCGATTTGGTCGCGAAGGCGCTGCAAGCGCAGCAGCGACCGGCCACTCTGCAAGGCAAGACCGCGTCGCCGACCGCGGGAGGCGCCGGTGCACAGCCCACAGCACAGCCGGCGTCAGGGCCGCAAGGCCAGGCGCCGCAAAACGCATCGCCGCAAGACAGCGGCAGCCGCCAACCGGCGGCTCAGCCCCAGGTCGGTCGGGCCACCGGCCCTGGACCAGCCGCGCCCGATGGGGGTGTGGGCAACAGCGCTGGCGCCATCGGCGGCGCCGACGCCAACGGCAAAGAAGCCAAACAAGCCGCAGCCGGTGGCCGCGTCGACGCCAACAGCCCGGACAACGCCGCGCAGGCCGAGCGCGATGTGCTCAGCGCCACGCGCTCGCGGTCGGGGCTGCGCACCGGCCGCGACACGCCACCGCCGCGCACTGAGCAGCAGCTGGCCGAAGACCAGTGGCTGCGTCGGCTGCCCGACGATTCCAGCGGCTTGCTGCGACGCAAGTTCCTCATCCAGCATCTGATACGCCAGGGAAGTGCGCCATGAATTCCCGTCGATGCCTCGCCCGCAGCCTGCTGGCTGGCTTGATCGTCGTCACCGGCAGCCTGCTGTGCAGCCGCGCGGGGGCCGCCTTCACCGCGTCGGCTGACCGCACCCAGCTGGCCGCCGGCGACTCGCTGCAACTGACACTGCAGAGCGACCGCAGCGGCAGCAGCGAACCCGATCTCGCGCCGCTGAAAAAAGACTTCGACATCCTCGGCCGCAGCACCAGCAACAGCCTGCAGATCATCAACGGCAGCCTGTCGTCGCAGCGCCAGCTTTGGCTGGTGCTTGCACCGCGCAGCAGCGGCCGGCTCGAGGTGCCGCCGCTGACATGGGACGGCCAAAGCTCGGCCGCCATCGAGCTGAGCGTGGCTGCCAACGGCGCCGGTGTGGGTGGCTCGGGCGCTTCCGCCGCCGGTGGTGGTGCGGGTGGTGGCGTGGGTGGTGGTGCAGTTAGTGGCGCGGGTGTCGGGGCGCCGGCGGAGGCCGTCGCGAATGTGTTCCTGACCACCAGCCTCGATTCGTTGCAGCCGTATGTGCAGTCAGCAGTCAGCCTGAAGGTGCAGCTGTACAGCGACAAGAAGCTGTACCAGGCCTCGCTCGATTTGCCGGGCAACGCCGATGTGCTGGTGCGGCGCCTCGGCGACGACGTGACGACGGAGGAGATCCGCAACGGGCGGCCGTACCAGGTGATCACCCGCCACTACCTGCTGGTGCCGCAGCGCAGCGGCGACATCGCGCTCGACGGCCCGGTGCTCAACGCGCAGGTGGCCGATGTCAACGGCCGTTTCGACCCCTTCATCGAACGCCTGTTCAGCCAGTTGCAGATCGACGGCGGACTCAGTGGCACCCGACCGCTGCGGCTGCGCAGCGACGCGCTGAAGCTGATCGCGCAACCGCGGCCACCGGCCGGGCGCAGCGGCGACTGGCTGCCCGCTCAACAGCTCGCGCTCGACGAGGTCTGGCGCCCGGCCGACAAGGTGTTTCAAGTCGGCGAACCGCTGACGCGGCACCTGCGCATCGCCGCCATCGGCCAGAGCGCCAGCCAGCTGCCGGATTTGAGTGCGCTGGCGCCGATGCCAGCGGGTTTGAAAGTCCATGCCGAAGACGCCACGCTGAGCGACGAATTGCTGGACGGCCACGTGGTCGGCCGGCGCGAGCAGGACATCACGCTGCTTGCCGACCAGCCCGGCCGCTACACCTTGCCTGAGATGCGCCTGGCCTGGTGGGACGTGGTGAGCAACCAGCGCCGCGAGGCGGTGCTGCCCGCGGTGACGGTGGAGGTCGTCGCCGCGGCGAATGCGGCGTCGGCGGGTACCAACGGTGCAGCCGCGCCGCCCACCGGTGCGCAAGCGCTGCCTGGGGCCGCCGCGTCATCGGCCGTGTCTCCGCCCGACTTGCCGCCTGCGCTGGCGACGTCCGGCACGACAACCTCGTCTGGTGGCACAGCGGTCGATTGGGTCTGGGTCAGCGTGGCCTTCGCCCTGCTGTGGCTGAGCACGCTGGGGGCCTGGGCTTGGGCACACCGTCGCCGTCGCGCCAACATCGGTGATCCCACCGCGCCTGCTGTCAAAGCACCAGACGCTTCCAGCATTCAAGCCCGCGCGGCATTCCAGCAGGCCTGTCGCAGCCACGCCGCCCGAGGCGCTCGCGACTCGCTGATGGCCTGGGCGCGTGCCACTTGGCCCCACGACGCGCCCGTCGGCCTCAACGCACTGGCGCGCCGGCAGGGCGACCCCGCGCTGACACTGCTGCTGCGCGAGCTCGACCGCGCCTGCCTTGCAGACACCACCTGGAATGGCGACGCGCTGACCCGCGCCCTGCCCACGCTGGACGGCGGCAGTGCACCGACGAAGGCGACGCAGCAGCTGCCCGGCCTGTACAGCGATCCGCAGCGCTAACGTGAGCATGAACATGGCGCTGGCTCAATGGGTCTACAGACTCCTGTTCATCACAGCATGGCTGTGGGAGGCCGCGGCCCAGGCGCAGACCTTGCCGCTGCCGCCGAACCTGATCAGCCTGACCAGCCTGGAAGGCCGCGCGATGCTGATCGAGAGCACGGCGCGCGAAGCCTACTGGCCGCTGAGCTTGCAGTTCGTGACGCAGAAAGACCCGGCCTACTGCGGTGTTGCGACCATCGTCATGGTGCTGAATGCGCTGGGCATCGCTGCGCCGCCGGCCGCGGGCTTCGAGCCGTTCAGGGCGTTCACGCAAGACAATCTGCTCAACCCGACTACCGAGGCCATCCTGCGGCAGAAGGTGCTGGCAGAGAACGGCATGACCCTTGACCAGTTGGGCCGCCTGATCGAGGCGTATGGCCTGAGCGCCGAGGTACGCCACGCGGACGACAGCAGCGTGGCGCAGTTCAGGGCCCAGGCTCAGGTGGCCCTCGCCACCCCGAACCACCATGTGGTCGTCAACTACCTGCGAACGACGCTCGGGCAGCAATCCGGCGGACACATCTCACCATTGGCGGCATTCGACGCGACCACCGATCGCTTTCTGGTGATGGACGTCTCGCGCTACAAGTACCCACCGGTGTGGGTGAGCACCGCCGCACTGTTCGACGCGATGGACAGCGCCGACGCGGGCAACAACAAACGCCGTCGTGGCTTTGTGCTGATACGCCACGGCCCTTGATCGCGCCAGGCTTCAGTTAGCCGCTTACGCGCCGTTCACATCGCGTGCGTGACGAGGTTGAAGTCGGGGTCCTCGGCAAATCGCTTCGAGGTGAAGCCGAGGTTCTTCATCAGATCGAGCATGTCGCTGTTCTTCGCCAGCACCAGACCTTCGATCTCGGCCAGGCCCTTGTCGCGGGCCACATCCATGATGCACTCCATCAGGCGTGAGCCCAGGCCTCGGCCTTTGAAATCATCGGCGACCAGCAGCGCGAATTCGCAGCTCGATTGATCGGGGTTGGTGATGTAGCGCGAGACGCCGACGATGCGTTCGGTCTCGGCGACCTCGCCGTTGGCCGCCACGCTGCGATCCTTCACCACCGCGACCAGTGCCATCTCGCGGTCGTAGTCGATCAACGTGAAGCGCGCCAGCATCGACGCAGGCAACTCGTTGGCATTCGACGCGAAACGGAAGAAGCGACTCTCGGGCGAGAGCTTGCGCACCAGCTGCTGCAGCATCTGCGCGTCGTCGGGGTGAACCGCGCGCACCACGCACGATCCGCCGCCGCGCAGCGGCCAGACTTGCTCGTAGCGCGTCGGGTACGGCAGTATCGCCAGGTGGTTGTGGGGGTTGGCGGCGCCACTGGCGGCCTGCGGCTGGGCACCGACGACGATGCGCGCATCGACTGCCACCGCGCCGAATTCATCGACGATGACCGGGTTGATGTCCATCTCGCGCAGCTGCGGCAGCGCGCACACCATCTCCGAGACGCGCAGCAACACCTGCTCCAGCGACGCCATGTCGACCGCGCTGGCACCGCGCCACTCGGCCAGCGTGTCGGCCACGCGTGAACGCTCGATCAAATGGCGCGCGAGGAACTGGTTCAGCGGCGGCAGCTCCATCGCGCGGTCGTTGATCAGCTCGATCATCACGCCGCCTGCGCCGAACACGATCACCGGGCCGAACGGGTCGTCGGTCACCACGCCGATCGACACTTCCCGGCCGCGTTGGGCACGCGCCATCTTCTGCACGGTCACGCCGTTGATGCGGGCGGCGGGCAGCAGGCGCGTGACGCGTTCGACCATGTCGGTGTAGGTGTCGCGCGCGCTGGCGCCGGTCATGATGTTGAGCGCCACACCCTCCACATCGGACTTGTGGCTGATCCCGGCCGCGTCGATCTTCAGCGCGACCGGAAAGCCCAGCTGCGTCGCAATCATCATGGCTTCGTGGGCGCTGCGCGCGAGCACGGTCTGCGTGACCGGGATGTGAAACGCCGACAGCAGCGTCTTCGACTCCATCTCGCTCAGCACACGGCGCCGCTCGGCGAGCACGCTGTCGATCACCAGTTTGGCGCCTTCGATGTCGGGCTTGGAGAGCGGCGCCAGTGGCGGCGGCGTCTGCTGCAGCAGACGCTGGTTTTGATAGAAGGTCGCGATGTTGGCGAAGGCACCGACCGCGGCCTCGGGCGTGCGGAAATTCGGGATCGCCGCGTCGCTGAGTACGCTGCGCGCCGCACCGACCGAGGCGTCACCCATCCAGCAGGCCAGCAGCGGCTTGCCGAACGAGGGCCGCAGCGCTGCCAGCACGCTCGCCACCGCGCGGGCGTCGACGCCGGGCTTGGGCGAATAGATCGCCAACACGCCGTCGATCTGCGCATCGCTTTCTGCGGTGGCCAGGGCCAGGCGAAAGTGCTCGGGCCCGGCGTCTTCCGACAGATCGATCAGGCCACTGAGCGAGGCCGCCGCCGACAGCACCGGCTGCAGCGCCGCGACACCTTCGGCCGAGAGTGTGCCCAGCTCGAGCCCGATCTCGTTGAGCCAGTCGGCCGCCAGCACGCCCGGCCCGCCGCCGTTGGTGACGATGGCCAGCCGCTTGCCCACCGGCCGGTAGCGCGAGGCCAGGCACTTGGCCGCCGAGAACAGCTCGACGAAGGAGCGCACACGCACTGCACCAGCACGGCGCAGTGCCGCATCGAACACCTCGTCGCTGCCCACCGTGGCGCCGCTGTGGGTGTGCGCTGCCGCGTTGCCGGCCGGCCTGCGGCCCGCCTTCAGCACCACCACCGGCTTGACGCTGGCCGCCGCACGCAGGGCGCTCATGAAGCAGCGGGCGCTGGCGATGCCTTCGAGATAGACGACGATGCTTTGCGTCTGCGCGTCGTTCGCCAGGAAATCGAGCACCTGCGCGATGTCGACCGAGGTGTTCGCCCCCAGCGACACCACGGCCGAGAAGCCCACCCCGTTCTGGCTCGCCCAATCGAGCATCGACGAGGTGAGCGCACCCGACTGCGACACCAGCGCCAGCGAGCCGGCCTTGGCGAGCGGGCCGGCCGCGCTGGCATTCAACTGCACCTGCGGTCGCTGAAAGCCCAAGCTGTTCGGCCCCAGCAGGTGCAGGCCCTCGCGCTTGGCGATGCGCTTGAGATCAGCCGCGTGATCGGCGTCGATGCCGCTGCTGATCACCAGCGCCGCGCGGCAGGCGAGGCGGCCCGCCGCTTCGAGCGCAGCGGCCACACCGGGCGGCGGCAGCGCGATGATGGCCAGATCGGCCTGCGCCTGGGCCAGATCAGCCAGCGTACCGCTGGTGTGGATGTCGATGAACTGCAGCGTGCCGCCGTAGCGCTGAGCGACCAGCGCGTCGCGCAAGGTGCGGCCGAGCGCGGTGCGGCCCGGCTCGTCGGCCTGGCCGTCCGCAAAGACGACGATCGACTGGGGCGCGAACAGCGGCGTCAGGTAATGCCTGTTCATCGGCATCAGTCGGAGCCGATCAGCACCTGCACATGGGCCACGGCACTGCGCCCGAGTGCGCTCAGCGCGTAGCCACCTTCGAGACAAGACACCACGCGGCCCTGGCAATGCTTGTGGGCGACCGTCATGATCTGCTGCGTGACCCAGGCGTAGTCGGCCTCGACCAGCGCGAGGTTGCCCATGTCGTCTTCGCGGTGTCCGTCGAAGCCGGCCGAGATGCAGATCAGCTGCGGCGCGAAAGCCTCGAGCGCAGGCAGCCAGTGGTGCGTCACGGCCGCGCGGAACTTGTCGCCGCCCGAGCGCTGCGGCAGACCGACGTTGACCATGTTCGGCCCTGTGGCGTCGTCGCCGGTGAACGGATACAGACCCTGCTCGAAGATCGAGCACATCAACACGCGGTCGTCGCCACGGAAGATGTCTTCACTGCCGTTGCCGTGGTGCACGTCGAAGTCGATCAGCGCCACTCGCTCAAGGCCGTGCATGGCCAGCGCATGGCGGATGCCGACCGCCACGTTGTTGAAGAAGCAAAAGCCCATCGTGGCGTCGCGCGTCGCATGGTGGCCGGGCGGACGCACGCTGCAGAACGCGGTGGCCGCCTCGCCGCTCATCACCAGGTCGGTTGCCAGCACCGCTGCGCCGGCCGCACGAAGCGCGGCGGTCAGCGTGTGCGGATTCATCGACGTGTCGGGATCGATCTGGCGGTGGCCTTCAGTGGGCGACAGGCCGATCAGCTCGCGCACGTAGCCAAGCGTGTGCGCCCGCGCGAGCTGTTCTTCGGTCGCGAGCGGTGCGTCGTAGGCCACCATGTGGTCGAGCAGCCCCTTGATCAGCAGCTGGTCGTGAATGGCGCCCAGTCGCTCGGGGCATTCCGGGTGGCCTGCGCCCATCTCGTGGCGCAGGCAGTCGGCATGGGTGACGAAGGCGAACGGCACGGCTCAGCCCGTCAGTACACCACCACGGCGCGAATGCTCTCGCCGCGCTCCATCAGCTCGAAGCCGTGGTTGATGTCTTCCAGCTTCAGCGTGTGCGTGATCAGCGGGTCGATCTTGATCTTGCCCTCCATGTACCAGTCGACGATCTTGGGCACATCGGTGCGGCCGCGCGCGCCGCCGAAGGCACTGCCTTCCCACTTGCGGCCGGTGACGAGTTGGAACGGTCGGGTGGCGATCTCCTGCCCCGCCGCCGCCACGCCGATGATGATGCTGCGCCCCCAGCCCTTGTGGCAGCACTCCAGCGCCTGACGCATCGTGGTGGTGTTGCCGATGCACTCGAAGCTGTAGTCCGCCCCGCCATCGGTCAGCTGCACGACGCTATCGACGACGTTGGGCACATCCTTCGGGTTGATGAAGTGCGTCATGCCGAACTGCCGCGCCATCGCTTCGCGCGCCGGGTTGAGGTCGACACCGATGATCTTGTCGGCGCCCACCATCTTGGCGCCCTGGATCACGTTCAAGCCGATGCCGCCCAGCACGAACACCACCACATTGGCGCCAGCTTCCACCCCCGCCGTGAAGATGACCGCGCCCACGCCGGTGGTGACGCCGCAGCCGATGTAGCAGACCTTGTCGAACGGTGCGACGGGGCGGATCTTGGCCAGTGCGATCTCCGGCGCCACGATGTGGTTGGCGAAGGTGCTGGTGCCCATGTAGTGCAGGATCGGTTGGCCGTTCAAACTGAAGCGGCTGCTGCCGTCGGGCATCAGCCCCTTGCCCTGCGTGCCGCGGATCAACTGGCACAGGTTGGTCTTGCGGCTCAGGCAGAACTTGCAGCCGCGGCACTCGGGCGTGTACAGCGGAATCACATGGTCGCCCGGCTTCAAGCTCGTGACGCCCGCCCCCACTTCCAGCACCACCCCC
>JANPNF010000152.1:0-4679 GCA_031427315.1 Burkholderiales bacterium
TTTGACCCGCGCTGGAAGAGCCCGAACTATCCGGGCTTGGCCGACGAGCAGGTGCTGGGCCTGGAAGCGCTGCGCACCAAAGCCGTCAAGGACCGCACGCCGTTCGACTACGACAGTGAGATCGAGGGCCTGCGCACGCTCGACCGCTACACCTTGCGCATCACGCTCGGCAAGCCCAGCCCGCGCTTTGTCAACAACTTCACCAGCGCCGGCGCGCTGGCGCGCGAGGTGGTCGAGGCCTATGGCGACAAGATCATGGAGCACCCGGTGGGCACCGGGCCTTATGTGCTGAGTGAGTGGCAACGTTCGTCGCGGATGGTGCTGACGCGCAACCCGAATTTCCGCGAGCAGTTCTACGAGGCCACGCCGCCTTCTGACGACCCGGCGGCGCAGGCGCTCTACGCGAAGATGAAAGGCAAGCGCCTGCCGATGATCGACCGCGTCGAGGTGTCGGTGGTGCAGGAATCGCAACCGCGCTGGCTGGCCTTCCTGAACGCGGAGCACGACATGATCGAGCGCCTGCCGGCCGAGTTCGCCAACATCGCGATCCCGAACAACCGCATCGCACCGAACCTCGCGGCGCGCGGCATCCAGATGGTGCGCACGCCGGGCTCGGACATCTCGTTCACCTACTTCAGCATGCAAAACCCGCTGGTCGGCGGCTACACGTCTGAGAAAGTGGCGCTGCGCCGCGCGATCGCACTGGCTTACGACACGGCCACCGAGATCCGCCTGGTGCGCCGCAACCAGGCGGTGCCAGCTGAGAGCACGATGCCGCCGATGACCTTCGGCTTCGACCCGAAGTGGCGCTCGGAGATGAGCCAGTACGACCCAGCGCGCGCCAAGGCGCTGCTCGACCTGTACGGCTATGTCGACCGCGATGGCGACGGCTGGCGTGACCAGCCCGACGGCCAGCCGCTGACACTGATTTACAGCACCTCGCCCGACCAGACCTCGCGCCAGATGAACGAGCTGTGGAAAAAATACATGGACGCGGTTCACATCAACATCGAGTTCAAGATCGGTCAGTGGCCCGAGCAGTTGAAGGCTGCGCGCGCTGGCAAGGTCATGATGTGGGGGCTGGGGCAAAGCGCGGGCTCGCCCGATGCCGACGGCTTCCTGGCGCTGGCCTACGGGCCGCAAAAAGGCGAAGGCAACCTCGCCTTCTTCGACCTGCCGGCCTTCAACAAGCTCTACGACGCGCAAACCAGGCTCGGCGACACACCCGAGCGCCTCGCGCTGATGCAAGACGCCAGCAAGCTGCTGGTGGCCTACATGCCGATGAAGGTGCACGCCCACCGCATCGCCACCGACCTGATGTTTCCGTGGGTGATCGGCTACCAGCGCCACCCGTTCATGCGCGAGTTCTGGCGCTACATCGACATCGATGCCGTCAGGGCAACACAGCGGAAGTAGACACACTCACCATGACGATCCAAATGGCTCATTTCATGGCCGCGCTGATAGCGGCCTCACTGCTCGGCAACGTGCAGGCGCAGACCGAGGCGGCACCGCCGGCCGATGTCAACCTCCTGAATGACATCGCCTACGGCGCCGCACCGCAGCAGACGCTCGATGTCTACCGGCCAAAGGATGCGCCGGTTGGTCCTGGCGTGCCGCTCATCGTGATGGTGCACGGCGGTGCCTGGGTCACCGGCGACAAAGCATCGGCCAACGTCGTGACCCACAAGGTTGAGCACTGGGTGGCCAAGGGCTATGCGCTAGTGAGCATCAACTACCGGCTGGTGCCGGTGGCGGGGCCCCTCGAACAGGCCGACGACGTGGCGCAGGCGCTCGCCTACGTCCAGGCTCACGCTGTCGAATGGGGCGCTGACGCATCGAGGCTGGTGTTGATGGGCCATTCGGCGGGCGCCCATCTGGTGCTGCTGGTCGCCTCCAGCCCGAGCATCGCCGCGCGTGCGGGCGCACGTCCGTGGCGTGCCACCGTCGCGCTCGACAGCGCCGCTTTCGACCTCACCACCCTGATGGCCGAGCGCCATCGCGGCTTTTTCGACCAGGCCTTCGGGACTGACCCGGCGTATTGGCGCCAGGCGTCGCCCTTGCTGCAATTGAATGGCCCACTCGCGGCACCGCTGCTCGCGGTGTGCTCGAGCCAGCGCCGCGATCCCTGCGCGCAAGCCTGGGCTTTTGCCGACCGCGCCGCGAGCTTGGGGGGCGCAAGCGTCAGCGTGCTGCCGGTGGATTTGTCGCACGGCCAGATCAACACCCTGCTCGGAACGCCCAGCCGCTACACCGCCGAGGTGCAGGCCTTCATCGAGTCGCTTGGTTCGCCTTGAAGTGAGTTGACCAGGAGCCTCAGCCCGGCACCAGCCGACGGTGCTTCGCAATCGACATCAAGATGCCCAGGCCCAATCCCAGGGTCACCATGGCGGTGCCGCCATAGCTCACGAACGGCAATGGCACGCCCACCACCGGCAAGATGCCGCTCACCATGCCCATGTTGACGAAGGCGTAGGTGAAAAAGCTCATCGTGATGGCGCCGGCGAGCAGGCGGGTGAAGGCGTTTGGCGCATCGGCAGCAATCGTCAAGCCGCGCACGATCAGGCACAAAAAGCTGAGCATCAGGCCGACGCAGCCGATCAGTCCGAACTCCTCCGAATACGCAGCGAAGATGAAGTCGGTGGTGCGCTCGGGGATAAATTCCAGGTGCGTCTGCGTGCCCTTCATGAAGCCCTTGCCGGTGACGCCGCCGGAGCCGATCGCGATCATGCCCTGGATGATGTGGAAGCCCTTGCCCAGCGGGTCGGTGGTCGGATCGAGTAGCGTGCAAACGCGGTTCTTCTGGTAGTCACGCAGCAGCGGCCACTTCACACCGGGCTCGCAGATCGCGTCGCCCGACAGCACCAGCGCGGCGATGGCCACCGCGGCCACCACCACCACCGGCACGATCAGGCGCCAGCTCAGGCCGGCGAAGAAGATCACGAAGAGGCCTGCGGCCAGCACCAGGATGGCGGTGCCCAAATCGGGCTGCTTGACGATCAAGCCGACCGGCAGCGCCAGGATCAGCAGCGCGACCACGAAATCGAGCGCGCGCACCTGGCCCTCGCGGCGCTGGAACCACCAGGCCAGCATCAGCGGCATCGCGATTTTCAGGATTTCACTGGGCTGGATCACGATGCCCACATCGAGCCAGCGGGTGGCGCCTTTCTTGGTGACGCCGATCAGCGCGGTGGCCACCAGCAGCGTCACGCCCAGCACGTACAGCGGCACGGCCAGCGCCATCAGCCGCTGTGGCGGCACCTGGGCGACGACGAACAGGATGAAGGCAGCCAGTGCCATGTTGCGCGCGTGGTCGACGAACCGCGTGCCGTGGTCGAAGCCGGCCGAATACATCGTCGTCAGGCCGATGGCCGACAACAGCATCACCACCAGCAACAACGGAGTGTCAAAGCCGCGGAACAGCGGCAGCACACGCTGCAGCACCGACGGCTTTTCGAACGACGGCCTCATCGCTTGCTGGCAGCGGCAGCCGCCGAGGCGGCAGGAGCGGGTGCTGCCGCCATCGCCGACAAGTTCGGGTTGCCGGGCAGCACCAGGTCTTGGGGGTGCCGCGGCGTGCCAATCGGTGCGGCCGAGGTGCCGGCCTGCGTGGCCACGATGTCCTCTTCGCTGGGCACCTGGCCCAGCAGCATGTAGTCGAACACGCGGCGCGCGATCGGCGCCG
The DNA here is from genome assembly GCA_031427315.1 of Burkholderiales bacterium. Lineage (GTDB taxonomy): Bacteria > Pseudomonadota > Gammaproteobacteria > Burkholderiales > Burkholderiaceae_C > PBB1. The sequence goes on from JANPNF010000152.1 coordinate 3,686, forward strand.
CAGCGCCCGCACCCCAGCCGGCGTTCTCGACGATCACCGCCACCGCGATCTGCGGGTTCTCCAGTGGCGCAAAAGCGATGTACAGCGCGTGATCGCGCAGCCGCTCCTCGACCCGGTTCACGCTGTATTTTTCGTTTTGCTTCAGGCCGACCGCCTGCGCGGTGCCGGTCTTGCCGCCACTCAGGTAGCCGGCACCGGCGAACACCCGCGCCGAGGTGCCAGAGATCGTCACGCCGTTCATCGCCTGGCGAATCACCTCAACCTGCTCCGGCTTCAGCTCGATCGGTGCGATCGCCTGGGCCGAAATCTGCCGCGGGGCGCCGGTCAGCACGTCATCGATCTGGCGCACCAGCCGCGGCTCGTAGCGCTGGCCAGCGGACGACAGCGTGGCCACCGCGGTGGCCATCTGCAGCATCGTGAAGCTGTTGTAGCCCTGGCCGATGCCCAGCGAAATCGTCTCGCCGGCGTACCACTTCTGCTGGTCCGCCCGCTTGTAGGCACGCCGCTTCCACGCTGTCGACGGGAGCAGGCCGGTGACCTCGCCTTCGACATCGACGCCGGTCTTGCGGCCAAAGCCGAAGGGCAACAGCTGGTCGTGAATCACGTCCACGCCCATCTCGTTGGCCAGCGTGTAGAAGTAGACATTGCTCGATTCAACAATGGCCCGGCGCATGTCCATGATGCCGCCACGCTCGTTCTCCGGGCTGCCGTAGCGGTGGCCGCCGAACATGAAGAAGCCGGTGTCGTTGATCAGCGTGCTGGGCGAGCGCTTGTTCGCATTCAGCGCGGCCATCGCCATGAAGGGCTTGTAGGTCGAGCCCGGCGGGTAGGTGCCGCGCAGCGCGCGGTTCAGCAGCGGCTTGTCCAGCGACTCATTGAGCTCCTTCCAGCTTTCCGCATCGATGCCGTCGACGAACAGATTGGGGTCGAAGGTCGGCTTGCTGACGAAAGCCAGCACCTCGCCACTGCGCGGATCGATCGCCACCAGCGCACC
>JANPNF010000153.1:0-3824 GCA_031427315.1 Burkholderiales bacterium
CGTGGAGCCGACGAAGCTCACGGCCGCCACGCCCGGGTGGGTCAGCAGCGCGTCGACCGCCGCCTTGTCGCCCTGCACGACGCTGAACACCCCCGCCGGCAAGCCGGCTTCGGCCAACAGCCGGGCCATCAGCAGGCTGGCGCTGGGGTCGCGCTCGCTCGGTTTCAAGATGAAGGCGTTGCCGCAGGCCAGCGCCAGCGGATACATCCAGCACGGCACCATGCAGGGGAAGTTGAAGGGGGTGACCCCAGCCACCACACCCAGCGGCTGGCGCAGCGTCCAGTTGTCGATGCCGGTGGAGACCTGGTCGGTGTAATCACCTTTGAGCAATTGCGGGATGCCGCAGGCGAATTCGACGATGTCGATGCCGCGCGTGACCTCGCCCTGGGCGTCGCTGAAAACCTTGCCGTGCTCGGCCGTGATGATGGCGGCCAGTTCGTCGCGGTGGGCGTTCATCAGCGCCAAAAACTTGTTCATCACTCGCGCGCGGCGGATCGGCGGTGTGTCGCCCCAGGCCGGCTGCGCCGCTTGGGCGGCGGCCACGGCGGCGTCCACATCGGCAGCCCCGGCCAGCCGCACCCGGCGCGCCACAGCGCCCGTGGCCGGGTTGAAGACGGGCTGCGTCGCGTCACCCTGGCCGGGGTGCGGCCGGCCGGCGATCCAGTGGTCGACATCGGTGGTGGAACTGAATGGAATCGGCGTGGCCATGGATCGTCTCGGTGGGAGGTAGCCTCGCAGTCTATGCCCGCGCCGTCCAAGGCGTTGCCCGAAGGATTGCGCGTATCTGGCTGCGCGTTCCGATGAATGGCGCCATCGGCTCCGCTTCAACGGTGCCGGAATTTCCGATTCAAACCCGGCTCCCACTTTGCAAACCAAGCCCGTACGCCTTGGGCAACTCGTGTTCAGCGCCGAGGACGCATCGCTCCGCCCGTGTTGTTCGCATGGGGTCGGACGCGACCAAGCTCAGCAATGTGTCGGAAAGCGGGCTCTTGCGTGGCGATTCCATGTGGCTCGACACGGCCATCAGCAGTAGGCCACCACCGGCTGCTGGCGGGTGGCGGGTGGCGAAGCTAGACCGCCTTGCGCCGACTCCAGGCCAAGCCTGCCAGTGCCAGTCCCGCAAGGGCGAGGGAGCCGGGCTCCGGAAGCGGCCTGTCGCCGGTGACAACCACGTTGTCGAACAGGCCGTCGGAACTGGCGCCCGACGTGGTGCGGTCCCTGAAGGCCAGGGTCGTCGCCGTGCTGCTGGCGACGAACGAGTAGCTGAAGTTGCGCATCGAAGTCACGGTACTGTAGCTGGGCGTGTTGTCCACGATGGTTGCGAACGCTATGCCGTTAATGTCAACCTGCAAGCTCTGCGCCCCGTCACCACAGTTGCAACCGGCGAACCAACCGTAGTCGAAGCTGAGCATGTAGGTCGAGCCGATGCGGGTTCCGATGACCTGCGATAGGAACTGGTTGTAGAAGCCGCCGGCGCCGAAGCCCGCCGTCTTCGTGCCGTAGATGCCCCCCACGTTGTAGAGGCTAGGAGCGGTGGCTGACGTCGTCCAGCCAGCGTAGGTGCCCGTCTCGAAGTCGCCGTTAGTGATCAGAGAAACAGGCGCAGCGCCCGCTCCTGCGACTACGGCCACGAGGGTCGCGGCAAGAACGCGGGCAACTGTGCGCTCCAGAAATTTGCTCATGATCAAGGTACTCCAGGGGTTCGAGTCGGGCGGGCCGAGCTGAGACGCATCGACCGCATGGGAATCCTTGCCCGATGACACCGTGTCTGGAGGAGTCCAGGTTGGCGATATCTACCTGGCAGAACCAGCAATTTTTGTGCCGCGCCCTGCACGAAGCGGAAAAGCTTTACGAATCAAGGGCTCTCGCCTTTCGAACCCGGTTTACCCCGTAGCGCCTGTAAAGCATTCCGACAAACTGGCTTCGGGTTTACACCCCTTGTAAGCCGATCCACGAACCCGGTGAAGTGGTCGCGGGACTTCATGGAGCGGTAGCTGGCGGCGCTGGTGCACTGGTATCACAGTCAGCTTCACGGCGGCCATGCCGTCCATGTGTATGTCTCCGATGGGTCGATTGCCGGTACCCGTGAAGGGCTGGTTCGGAGCAGTTCAGATGCGATCTGTCTCAGGCCGACTTGGTCGCGGTTGTCCAGAACTTGCTGTGCGTGCCGGATGCAGCAGCAAAGCTTGCGATGGCAGCGGAGCGGAGGCTGGCAGCACCTCCATGCTGCCAGTCAACTCGCGTGCGACGCATGCTGGCTGCGAGGCCAGCGACGCACATCATCGAGGACAAACATGGGCCAGAGCTACTTCAGCTGGTCCAGCGATCTGCCCAACAGGTACTCGGCAAATAGCGGATCATCGACAGCGGTCGGTCCGCTGCCTGCCTTGACCAACAGGCCCGCGCGGCGCAGCCGCTCAATCGCTGCGCGCACCTTGGCTACCGTGGGACGACTGCCCTGAACCTTCGCCAACGCATCCAGAGTTTCGCGTCCCATGGGCGGCAACCCCTGCGCGATAGTCAAGAGCACCGCACGCTCGAAAAGGTCGTGCGGCTGCAGCAATGCGCTCCATCCGGCGACCTGTCGGTCATCGAGCAGGAATCGCTTCACGCCGGCCTCCACGTCCGTGAGCCCCTCGGCCGACAAGGACTTCACCAGGTCCCTCATCAGCCCAGGCTTGAAGCCGATCCTCGCGAAGACACGTCGCAGGTCTTCCAACGGCAACAACTTGCCCGGATGAACTTCGGCAAAGTGATCGGCGAGTTGCTGCAGGAAATCGTCGCCCAGCACGGGGAAGTCCAGTAACTGAGCAAACTGGTACATCGGCGAACCCGCCGTGGACAGCATGCGCACCATGGCCTCCTGGGACGATCCGGTGAACACCGACTTCAGGATGTCGCGGCGTTTGTGCAGTACCGCGCGCAAAGTGGCGATGATCTTTTCACCGTCCGCCACATCACCCAAGGCCTGGATCTCGTCGAGCATCAGCAGGATCGGCTTGTCAGCGGCGGCAGCCAGGCGGACCACCAGGGCGTCCAGACGCAATTCGGGCGCTGATGGCAGGGCGCGCCGAGCGGGCGCATCTCCAAAGTCCACCGAGGCGCCCAGCGCCCCCACTTTCTACACCGTCGTCTTGGCCAGTCGGCCCACCTTGCTGCCTGGAACCGTGACGTCGTCCAGGGTCTCCTCCAGCGCATGATTGATCGCCTCGAGTGGCGCCGACTTCTGCAGCCACAGGTCGGCATAGACGGGCAGCCACTTCGCCTGTCTGGCCGCGGGCGCGAGGTCATGGTCGAGGAAGTAGGTCTTGCCGACCCGGCGAGGTGCAAACATCGCGAGCGGGCGGCCTGGCTGGGCGTTGATCAACCCCAGGTAGCTTTTGGCCAGCGCCGGGCGGCGCACCTCGACATCGTCAAACGTCTTCATCGTTGTTGCTCGTTGATTTAATGACGACAATTGTTGCATTAACGACAATTGGCAACAACGCGCCGCAGCGATCGCGCCACGGCACCCGTAGGCCGTGAAGGTTTCCACGCCCCTCCGTGCGCGACGAACAGAACGGCCGCGTCGAGGACATTGTCCTGGCTGTCCTGGCTGTCCAGCGCATCAAGGCCGCGATCGAGCGCGGACTCGGCACGGGCCCATTGCTGCTTGAGGAAACGTGCTGAATCCATCCGGCCACCGTCATCGAAGGGCAGCACGGCAAACGTGCTGCCCACCACGCGCAACGGAGCGCGACCTGCGAGCTCGACGGCCAGCTCAGCCATGCGGACTCGTTGCCCTGCGAAGGTTGGCAACACCGGGCCACTCGGGTCGCGAAGCA
>JANPNF010000154.1:0-5308 GCA_031427315.1 Burkholderiales bacterium
AGGTGCTGCTGCTCGAACGCGCTGACCAGCCCGGATTCTGGCAGAGCGTGACCGGCTCGAAGGATGCGCCCGACGAGCCGTTCGATCTGACGGCGCGCCGCGAGGTGGCCGAGGAAACCGGCATCGTCGTCGGCTCGGCCGACGTGCCGCTGTCGCATCTGCGAGACTGGGGCATGCGCAATGTCTACGAGATCTACCCGGTGTGGCGGCACCGTTACGCGCCCGGCGTGACGCACAACACCGAGCATGTGTTCGGCCTGCGGGTGCCGCGCGACATCGCCATCACGCTGGCACCGCGCGAACACACCCGCAGCGCGTGGCTGCCGTGGCGCGAGGCGGCCGACCGTTGCTTCTCGCCGTCGAACGCCGAAGCGGTGTTGCAACTGCCGAGGTTCGTGTCGGCGTGAAAGGCGTTCATCACTTGAACGCTGGCGTCTCGAAGCACCCAGGCGACGTGTTGCGGGTGGCCACCTACAACATCCACAAGGGCGTGCGCGGTGTCGGCCCGCGGCGGCGGCTCGAAATTCACAATCTGGCACTCGGCATCGAGGCGCTGGATGCCGATTTGGTGTTTCTGCAGGAGGTGCGCAGCTCGAACCGCGCCGAGGCGCTGCAGTTCCCCGATACCCACCTCGGCTGGCCGCGGATGCCGCAGGCCGATTACGTGGCGCCCGAGGGCTACGCGGTGGCCTACCGCAGCAACGCGATCACCCGCCACGGCGAGCACGGCAACGCGCTGCTGTCGCGCTGGCCGATCGGTGACATCAAGCACCACGACGTGTCTGACCACCGCTTCGAGCAGCGCGGCCTGCTGCACGTGCCGGTGCAGTGGAACGGCACCGTGGTGCACGCCATCGTGGCGCACCTGGGCCTGATGCATGCGAGCCGGGTGAGGCAGGTCGAGCGCATTGCTGACTTCATCGCCACCCATGTGCCTCCCGGCGAGCACCTGGTGTTGGCCGGTGATTTCAACGACTGGGGCGAGAAGCTCGACGCACCGATCCGCAAGATGGGGCTGGAGCCGGCGCGCATCGGCGGGCAATCACCGCTACGCACCTTCCCGTCGCGGGTGCCGTTCTTTTCGCTTGACCGGGTGTACACCCGAGGCCTGCGCTGCACTGCCACGCAGGTGCCGCGCGGGCCCTCCTGGGCCCGCATGTCCGACCACCTGCCGCTGGTGGCCGAGCTGCAACTGATCTGATCGGGCGATGCCGAACGACGACGACCTCACCGCCCGCGCCAACGCGGAGCGCTCCGCGCTCGAACAGATGTGGGGGTCTGTGCCGCGGCCGGTGTTCAGCGGCGGCAATGAGGTATCGCTGCTGAAGGGGGGCGATGCACTGTTTCCGGCGATGGTCGAAGCCATCGACGCCGCGCGCCATCGAATCTGCGTGGCAACCTACATTTTCCACGACGATCCGGCTGCCGAGCGGGTCTCGGCGGCGCTGATCCGGGCGGCGCAGCGCGGTGTGCAGGTGCAGGTGGTGATCGACGGTTTCGGCACGCTGGGCGGGGTCAGCGCGCTACAGCAGCGCCTGTGCGATGGCGGCGTGCAGGTGGCGGTGTACCGCCCGATCGACCGTTGGTGGAACTGGCTGCAACCGGGGCAGTTGCGGCGCCTGCACTTGAAGCTGTGCGTGGTCGATGCCGAGCTCGGCTTCGTCGGCGGCATCAACCTGATGGACGACCGCTACGACCTGAACCACGGCTGGACCGATGCGCCGCGGCTCGACTTCGCGGTGCGGGTCAGCGGCCCGATCACCGGCGCCATCCACCAGACGGCGATCGCGGTTTGGTCGCGTGCGCACCTGGGTCGCACCTTCAAAGACGAAGCACGGGCGATCGTGCACGGTGCCGAGCCGCTGGCGCGGGTGCGCAGGCTGATCAAGCGTTTGCGGCTGAACGGCCAGCGCGGCATGCAGGCGACACCCGGCGACCTCGACCCGATGCATGCTGCCTTTGTGCTGCGCGACAACGTGCGCCAGCGCCGCACCATCGAGCGCGCTTACATCGATGCGATCCGCAGTGCGCAGGTGCGGGTCGATCTGATCTCGCCGTATTTCTACCCCGGCCGCCTGTTCCGGCGCGCCTTGCGTCATGCGGCCAAACGCGGCGTGCGCGTGCGTTTGCTGCTGCAAGGCAAGCTCGACTACCGCATCGCCGGCCTCGCAGCGCGCGCGCTGTACGACGAGCTGCTGGGGCGGGGCGTGTGCATTTTTGAATATACCCCGGCCTACCTGCACGCCAAGATCGCGCTCGTCGACGACGACTGGGCGACCGTCGGCAGCTCGAACATCGATCCGTTGTCGCTGCTGCTGAACCTCGAAGCCAACGTCATCGTGCGCGACGCTGCCTTCAACACCCTGCTGTCGGCGCAATTCGATGCCGCAATTGCGGTGTCGACAGAAATCGACCCGACGCAGAAGTACCGCCCCGGCATGCTGGGCGCGCTGCGCCGAGGCGTGGTGGCGTGGGTGTCGTATGTGTATTTGCGGGTCGCGGGAGCGACAGGGCGCTATTGATCTAGTCTCGTGAACATGGCTTTTGCCGACACGGACCTGATCATCGAACGCTCTGCCGGCCTCTATTGCCCTGCGGGCGATTTCTACATCGACCCGTGGCGCCCGGTCGAGCGCGCGGTGATCACCCATGCGCATGCCGACCATGCGCGCACGGGGCACGGCCACTACCTCGCGTCGGCGCGTTCCGAGGGCGTGCTGCGCTCGCGGCTGGGTGCGATCACCTTGCAGCCCCTGGCCTATGGCGAGGTGGTACTGCACCACGGTGTGCGCCTCAGCCTGCACCCGGCCGGCCATGTGCTGGGCTCATCGCAGGTGCGCATCGAGCACGGCGGGCGGGTGTGGGTGGCGTCGGGTGACTATTTCGTGAGCGGTGACGCAGACGACCACAACCTGACCTGCGAGCCCTTCGAGCCGGTGCGCTGCGACTGCTTCATCACCGAGAGCACCTTCGGCCTGCCGGTCTACCGCTGGCGGGCGCAGCGCGAGATCTATGCCGAGATCAACGCCTGGTGGAGCGCCAATGCCGACGCGGGCCGCGCCAGCCTGCTGATGGGCTACAGCTTCGGCAAGGCGCAACGGCTGCTGGCGGGGTTGGACGAGCGAATCGGGCCCATCGTCGTGCACGCGGCGGTCGAGCCGCTGAACCGTGCTTACCGCGCCGTAGGTGTGCGGCTGCCGGCCACGCAACTCATTAGCGAGGTGAGCGACAAGGCCAGCCTGCGGCGCGCGATTGCGATCGGCCCGCCCGCGGTGCAAGGCAGCAGCTGGGCGCGCACCTTCACCGTCGGCGGTGTCGAGGCCAGCGATGCGTTTGCCAGTGGCTGGATGCAGCTGCGCGGTGCGCGCCGCCGCCGCGCGGTGGACCGTGGTTTCGTGATGAGCGACCACGCCGACTGGCCCGGCCTGCAGCGCGCGATCGCGGCCACGGGCGCTGAGCGCGTCATCGTCACGCATGGCTACGAGGCGGTGATGGTGCGCTGGCTGGAACAGCAGGGGCTGCAGGCGGGCTCGTTTCGCACCGAGTTCGGTCGCGAGGAGGGTGCTGAGGCGACGCCGGCGTCTGTTGCCGAGGTGATCGAGCCCGGCGCGCCCGATGCCCGCCCGAGCGAGGTGCCGCGTTGAGGCAATTCGCCGCGCTGTTTGCCGAGCTCGACGCCAGCACCGCGACGACCGCCAAGGTCGATGCGCTCAAGCGTTATTTCGCCATCGCCGATGCGGCAGACGCCGCCTGGGCGGTGTACTTTCTGGCCGGTGGCAAGCCGCGCCAGGTCGTGCCGACCGGCGTGCTGCGCACCTTGGCCTGCGCGCGCGCCGGCATCGACGACTGGCTGTTCGACGAGTGCTACCAGGCGGTGGGCGACCTGGCTGAGACCATCGCGCATGTGCTGCCACCGCCTTCGTCGCGCAGCGATGTCGGGCTGGCGGTATGGATCGAACAACGCCTGTTGCCGCTGCGTGAGCAAACGCCCGAGACCCAGGCGGTGCGCATCGCCGGGTACTGGGACGAGCTCGACGCCAACGAACGATTTTTGTTGACCAAGCTGATCGGCGGCGGCTTTCGGGTGGGCGTCAGCAAGCTGCTGGTGCAGCGCGCGCTGGCCGAGTGGGCGGGGCTCGATGCCAAGGTGGTCGCGCAGCGAATGATGGGCAGCACCGACAAGACCGCGCGGCCCGATGCGGCGGGCTTTGCGCGGCTGGTGTCGCACGAGGCCGAACCGGGCCGCGATGCGGGGCAGCCGTATCCGTTTTTCCTTGCGCACCCGGTCGAAGCCGCGATGGGCGATTTCGAGGCTGCACTCGGCCCCGCCAGCGACTGGCTGGTCGAGTGGAAGTACGACGGCATCCGCGCGCAGGTGGTGCGGCGCGCACAGCAGGTGTGGATCTGGTCGCGCGGCGAAGAGCTGGTAACGGAGCGCTTTCCAGAGATCGTGGCCATCGCACAGGCTTGGCCCGACGGCACGGTGCTCGACGGCGAAATCCTCGTGTGGCTGCCCAGCAGCGACCGCCCCGCGCCGTTCAACCTGCTGCAGCAGCGCATCGGCCGCAAGAACCTGACGAAGAAGATCCTCGCCGACGCGGCAGTGACCTTCATGGCTTACGACCTGCTGGAGCAGCAGGGCGTCGATCAACGTGACACCGCGCAGCACCTGCGACGCACGGCGCTGGAGGCGCTGGCCGCTGACGCGCCCTCGCTGCGCCTGTCGCCGCTGCTGCACGGCAGCTGGCCCGAACTCGCCGCGCTGCGGGCGCAATCGCGCAGCTGCGGCGTCGAAGGCCTCATGCTGAAACACCGCGACGCGCACTATGGCAGCGGACGCCGCAAGCAAACCGGCGCGGTGGCCGGTGCGAGATCACTGGCCTGGTGGAAATGGAAAGTCGACCCGCTCACCTCCGACGCCGTGCTGATCTACGCACAAGCCGGTCACGGCCGCCGCGCCAGCGTCTACACCGACTACACCTTCGCGGTGTGGAGTCGCCCACCGCGCGATGCGGCCGAGGCCCAGGCGGTGGTCGATGCGATCGCGGCGCGTCAGCCGGCGCAGCCCGACGGCCTGCAACTGGTCGCCTTCGCCAAGGCCTATGGCGGCCTGACCGACGAAGAATTCAAAGCGGTCGACCGCGTGATCCGGCAGAACACGCTGGAGAAATTCGGCCCGGTGCGCAGCGTGCGGCCGACGATGGTGTTCGAGCTCGGCTTCGAAGGCATCAACCACAGCCCCCGCCACAAGAGCGGCATCGCGGTGCGGTTTCCGCGCATGCTCAGAATTCGGCATGACAAGCCGCTG
>JANPNF010000155.1:0-11347 GCA_031427315.1 Burkholderiales bacterium
GTCGTCAAGCGCTTCGGCGAAGACCTGAGCGGCCGCCAGTTCGCCGTTTGGGGCCTCTCGTTCAAGCCCAACACCGACGACATGCGCGACGCGCCGAGCCGCGTGGTGATCGCCGAATTGGCCAAGCGCGGCGCCACACTGAAAGCCTACGACCCGGTGGCCATGCCCGAAGCCAAGCGCGTGTTGGAAGGCGTCAAAGGACTGACCTTCGTCGACAACCAGACACAGGCACTGGAAGGCTCAGACGCGTTGGTCATCATCACCGAATGGAAAGAATTCAAGAGCCCGGACTTCGATTCGATCAAGGCCCTGCTGAAGCAGCCGGTGGTGATCGACGGGCGCAACCTCTACGAGCCCGCATTCATGCGCACGCTGGGCATCGAGTACACCAGCATCGGGCGGCCGGGCTGAAGGGGCTGCCGCCCCCGCTACCCGCCCTCTACCGTTAGACGCAACCCTGAACGGCGGTCGGGCTGACGACAGGCACCGCCACCAATTCGGCACGCACCGTCGACTCGACGCCTGAAACCCCGCTCTTGGCGGTGGTGGTAATCGTGAAAGTGGGCGCCAGCCACACGAAGTCCACCGACTGACCGTTGGAGAGGTCACCGCTGTCGAACGTTAGCGCCCCGGTGGCCTTGTCCTTCATCGTCATGCGGAACCGCGCACCGTTCGTGGCGATGGCGGTCAGCCGGTAGCTGGTACCCACGGTCGGCGTGGCCCAGGCCACACCGCTGTAGGCGCGCCCGCCCGCGTTCACCTGCTCGATCGGCGTGCTGGTCGCCGGGAACACCACGGCCTGCCGCCAGGTGTCGAACACACCGGCTTGCGTGCCCTTGGTCTTGTACCAATAGCCGCGCATCGACAGCAGGTTTTGCGGCGCAGCAGGGTCAACGCCGCGGCCGTTGCCATCCAGCCAGCTGCTGGCGGTGGCCAGCGGGCGCAGCGCCTTGCGCAACTGCTCGAGCTCGCTCGCCGCGGTGTTGTTCCAGCCGTTCTTGTGCAGACTGAAATCGGCACCGTTTTCGACGTAGATGTAGAACGGTGTTCCGTAGTTGCGGTCGACCACGTAGGCGCCGTAGGCCTTCAGGGTCTCGGCGACCTTGCGCAGCTCGGGGGTGATCAGCGCCTGCGCGTTAAAGCTGGCTGGCAACATCATCAGCGAGCCCATCGCAATCGCGCCACTGTTGGTGGTCGCTGCATTGCCATCGGCCGATGTCACGGGGAAGCGGTAGCTCGGGTTCGCCGCTAGGGCGTTGAAGGTCAGCGACATCGCCAGCGCGTGCCGGTACATCGTGTCGCCGTCGCTCACCTCGTTCTTGCGGATCAGCCCGCCCAGCGTCGAGACACCCGCGGCTCGCGCACCCTGGTAGTAGTGCGATGCGTCCCCCATGCCGCGCCCCGCCAGCGGCGTCCAGGCGTACTGCGCTGCTTGCCACACGCCATTGACCTGCTTCAGCTTGAAGAACGAATGCACGATGCCACTCACCGTATCGACCACCTCGGCGTGGCCATCGGAACCCGAGGCGGGCACCACACCGGTGGGCCAGCGCGGAAGCGTGATCGATGGGCGACGGATCTCGCTGTCCGGGTCCCAGACACCCGCGGTCGTCGGGCCAACGATCGTCATCGGGCCGTCCGCTGCAGTGGCCTTGAACGCCGCGCTCGAGTACGCGCCTGTGGCCACTGCCGGGTAGTACAACGAGGTCGGGATCGTGGCCGTGCCAAGTAATGCACCCACCGGGCGGCTGTTCCAGGGCGCGCTGGCAGCAAATGGCCGTTCGAAGCTGCTCCAGGCGACGGCCTGTGTTGGCAGCGTTGTGGAATCCGAGCAGCTTGCTGTCGTGGTGGGCGTTGCCAAAACTGCTGCGTGAGCGGGAAAGCAGTTTGTCGTGATGAGAGAAAAACAAAGGGATGACAGGACTAAGGGGCACTTCGGAGAAGTTGACATGGGGCGCTCTCGCAGAAGGGACATGGGCGGGTTGCGCCGATGACGTTTGAGCACCTCAAATGGGGTGACCGCGTTCGATCGGCGTACCCATGTCTTCGGCGGGGGCGGCCGCTGTGCAAGTGCCGTTGTGTAAGCCGTTCGCGCGGGGGGTAAGCGTTTGTGAGCCCCGCCGGCAGCGCCGGACCACAAGTCGCTAGCGGATCGGTCGGATGACGATGGTGCCGCCGCCGGGCACGGCGTCGTAACGGAAGACACGGTCGGTGATGGCCGGCCTAACCTCCCGATCGCCTTGCGTGACCAGCGCCTCGCGCCAGGTGCTCGGCACCTCGGTCAACAGCGTCAACGGCAAGCGGTAGAGCAGCGGGTCGGCTTGGCAGGTCAGCTCGATGCGCAAGGTGCCGCCCTCTGCAGACCGCACGCGCAATTCGGCACTGTCCCGCTCGGTCTCGTACTGGTGCTGCGAGATGTGGTCGGTGACCCACAGCTGATGCTGCGCCTGACGCTGTTGCAGGCCATCGAGCAGCGGGAAGAAAACGTCCTGCTTCAACGCCCAGAAATCCTGCCATTTCACATTGGGCCCGATCCGCTCGACGCCATGGATGATCTGGTATTCCATCCCTTGCGCGGCCACTGCGCGGTCGGCCAGCGCCAGCATCTGCTCTGCGGTCTGCATGTGGTAATCCGCACCGTGCTTGTCGAATGTCGGGCGATCGATCAGATCGTGACGCTGCAACAGTGCCGCAAAGTCCTCAGCGCTGATGTTTCAGCGCCCGGGTGGCAGGCCCGGCCTTCCAAACGACAGCAAGCGCCGCTCCGGGCCCGGCACGATGCGCCTAATGATGTCAGCGCAATCACCAATCTCATGCTCGGCGCCGGCCAGATCGGCAAAGCCCTGATGCGTCATCGTGTGGTCGGCGTAGACCATCTCTTGCCTCCACAACTCGTCCTCCCAGTGGGACGCAGCTTGCCGGTACTCACCCTTGCCGGGGTTGATGTAGAAGGTGGCGATCATGTTGCGCTTGACCAGCTCGGGCGCAGCCACCTGCCAGTGGCTGGCGTAGCTGTCATCAAACATCATCAGGAAGGCGGCGGTGCAATCGTCTTTCCAGCGCGCGATGCGCGTTCCACCCGAAGACGCGGCAACCGTGGGCGCTGCAGCGCAGGCCAGTAGAGGCAACGCAGCAGCAAGGCCCCACGCCGTACCGCGGCGCAACAGTGCACGCCGGCCATTGACATCAGTGTTGGCATTCACCGCAGACTCCTTCACAGGAAATCAATGCATTGTTCGAGGGCCGGTATCACCCGGTGGGCCCGGCTGTCAGTGGCCTTGTCGGCGTATCGGATCACCCGCCCCACGCCGGCGTTCAGCCCGGCGTCGACATCCGATTCCATGTCGCCCACCAGCACGCAATCAGGCAGGTGCAGGCCGTGATCGCGTGCGGCGGCCAGTAGCATGCCCGGCCCGGGCTTGCGCCAGTCGGACTCCCGCCGGTACTCGCCCACACCGTGCTCCGGGTGGTACGGGCAGTGGTACACCGCCGTGATGGCCGCACCCTCGGCGGCGAACTGCTCGCACATCCAAGTGGTGACTGCAGCGAAATCGGCCTCGGTGTAATAGCCGCGGCCGATGCCGGCCTGGTTGGTCACCACGATCAGGCGGTAGCCCCGCTGCACCGCCGCGCGGCCCAGCGCGAAGATGCCGGGCACGAAGTCCATCTGCTCCGGCCGGTGCACATAGCCGTGGTTGACGTTGATCACGCCATCGCGATCGAGGAACAGCGCCCGCGAGTTCACGCCAGCCACTGCGGCAGCACCTGTTGCGCTCGGTCGTAGTCCTGCGGGATGCCGATGTCGATGAAGTTGGCGTCGGTCACGAAGGCGGCAGGGCGCAGCTCGGTGCAGCGCGCCTGCAGCACGTCGGCCTCCATCGAGAAACATGCTGGCAGACCCAGCGTGCGAAACCACCGCGGGTCCAGCACATAGGTGCCGGCGTTGATCAGGCCCGGGCCGCTGCGGCCCTTGTCGGCAAAGCTCTGCACGCGGCCCCCATCGACCAGCACCGCGCCGTAACGTGTGGTGTCGTCGACCTCGCGCAGCACCATCGAGATCGGCAGGCCGGCGGCGCGGTGGTGGGCAAACACCTGTGCGAAATCGACGTCGAGGAAGGTGTCGCCGTTCAGTGTCAGCACCGCGTCGGTGTCGGCCGGCAACTGCGCCAGCGCGAAGGCAATCGCACCACCGGTGCCGAGCGGCGTCTGCTCGACCGCATAGCGCAGCGCCATGCCCTTGTAGCCGTTGCCGAAATGCGCGTCGATCTTCTGCCACAGATGGCCCACCGACAGCACCACCTCGTCGCAGCCGCAGCGGGCCAGTGCGTCGAGCAGGTATTCGAGGAAGGGCCGGCCGGCCACCGGCGCCATCGGCTTTGGCAGGTCGGGCACGCGCTCGCGAAGGCGCGTGCCCAGCCCGCCGGCGAGCACGATCGCCTTCACTTCTTTTGCGGAAAGATGCTGGCCTCGATCAGCCCACAGATGATGTGGCCGACCACGATGTGGCCTTCCTGGATGTTCGGCGTGCAGGCCGACGGAATCTCCACGCAGTGATCGACCAGCTGCGTGATGGCCTCGCCGCGGTTGCCCGTCATGCCCACCGTCACCAGCCCCATCTCGCGCGCTGTGCGCAGCGCCTTCAGGATGTTCGGCGACTTGCCCGAGGTGGAAAAACCGAACAGCACATCGCCAGGTTGGCCCAGCGCCTCCACCTGCCGCGAGAACAGCAGCTCGTAGCCGTAATCGTTGCCGATTGCCGTCAGCACCGAGGTGTCCACCGTCAGCGCAATGGCTGCCAGGCCGGGGCGGTCATAGGCGAAGCGGCTGACCATCTCACCGGCCAGATGCTGCGAATCGGCGGCACTGCCGCCGTTGCCCATGAACAGCAGCTTGCCGCGCTGGCCCAGCGACTTCACGCAGACCTCGGCCACGGTTTCCAGCGTTTGCACCAGCTTGGCATCGGCGGCCATCGCAGCCATCACCGCCTGCGTGTCGGCCATCTGACCGAGGATGGTCGACTTCATCATTGTTTCCATGCCTGTGCTCCGTTCTTCGTGAAATGACAATTGCTGACGACACCGGCATAGCGGCCCAGCGCGCGGATGACGTCCATGCGCCGCTCGGCCGGCGCAAAGAACATCATGAAGCCGCCACCGCCGGCGCCCGATACCTTGCCGGCGCGTGCGCCGGCGCTGCACGCCGCCTGGTAGATCTCGTCGATCAGCGGCGTTGATACCGTGCTGGCCGATCGCTTCTTGTTCTCCCAGCCGATCTGCATCGATTCAACGAGTCCGTCAAAATCGGCTTTCAGGATGCATTCCTTCATGCGCAAGGCCTCGTCCTTCATCGCATGCATGGCCGCGGTTGCATCGACCTTCTTGTCGGTGACGTTGGCGCTCTGCTCGGCAATGATCTTCGCCGACTCGCGCGACACGCCGGTGTAGAACAGCACCAGCGACGCCTCCAGCTCGCAGAGGATCCAGTTCTTGATGCGCAGCGGATTGATCACCGCACGGTCTTCTGCGTAGAACTCCATGAAGTTGAAGCCGCCGAAGGTGGCCGCGTACTGGTCCTGCCGCCCGCCCTGCAGGGCGCAGTCCACCCGCTCGATGCGAAACGCCAGGTGCGCCAGCGAATAGTCGTCGATCGGCACGTTCAGCAGTTCGCTGAACGCCTTCAGCATGGCCACCACCACCGTCGATGACGAGCCCAGACCCGACCCTGCCGGCGCGTCGCAGAAGGAGGTCAGCTCCAGCCCGATCGGTTTGCCGTCGTTGAACCGCTCAATCACCGCGTTGTAGACCGCCTTGTGCAGGTTCAGCGTGCCGTCGAGCTCGAAGCGAGCGGCCAGCGGCAGCGTGCAGCTGCGCTCCTGGTCCGAGGCGACAAAGCGCACCACTGGCTCGTCGAGCGTGCGGACGATGGCGTAGGCATAGCGGTCGATGGTGGCGTTCAGCACCGCGCCACCGTGGATGTCGCAGAACGGCGAAACATCGGTGCCGCCGCCGGCCAGCCCGAGACGCAGCGGCGCACGCGCCTTGATGGTGGTGGTCATGCAGAGACCTTTCGAACGTCGGAGGGAATGGAGACTTCAACCGCGGCCAGCAGGTAATCGGCGCAATGCCAGCGCAACTGCCTGGCAAAGGCGGCGCTGGGCCTATCGATCAGCAAGCGCTGGCCACGCTTGTGCTGGTGGCCGTAGAGCCGGATCAACAAGCCGATGAAGCTGTGGTCGACCCAGCCCAGCGCCTGCGCATCGATGACCACGGCGCTGTCGGTAGCGGTCAGCGCCGTCAGCGCCTCGCGCAGCCGGCCCAGATCGGCGGGCAGCCAATGGCCCGATAGCGTGAGCCGTTTCTGGCCGGCATCGAGCACGGTCAGATCGACGCGCGCCGACGAGCGCACCGGCACCACCCCGCGCCACAGCCGCCGCAACACCAGCGGCAGCACGCTGCGCAGGCACAGCCCGCCGAGCGCCCAGCCATCGGTCGCGTAGCGACGCCACAGCGCGGGCTCCTCGCGAATGCGCCACAGCCATTCGAGGCCCAGGTTCTGCATCGCCAGCGGTGCACGCCGCACCGAGCCGGCCACGAAATTCACAACCGCGCCCAGGTGGCTCAGCAACGGTGCCGTCAGGCCCGTGCTGGCGCGCGCTATCCATTGCTGGCCTTTCGCGGTGCCCAGTGCCACCACCACGAAGTCAGGCGCCGCGGCATTGATGCGGGCCAGCACCTCGGGTGCCGTCATCTCGGCCACCGAACCAAATCCGGGGTAGTGCCAGCCAGCGCCAGACACCGGCCCGCCATCGCGGTTCAAGCGCTCGCATGCCGTTCGCGCGACACCCTCCGGCGCGCCGAAGAAAAACACCCGCAACGGGCCGGCTTCACCGTTCATCAACAACTGAAACAGGTCCGAGCCTGCGATGCGGCGTGTGCGTATGCCCAGCAAGCGCGCCATCCACACCAGCGGCATGCCATCGGGCACGACCAGCTCACAACCGGCCACCGCATCGCGGTAGGCCGCATTGCGCTGCACCGTCACGATGTTGTTGACATTCGGCGTCGACAACACCAGGCGGCTGCGGTCGCGCACCACCTGCTTCATACGGGCCAGCACCGCGGGCATGTCGATGATCTCGAACGCGACGCCCAGCAGACAGAACACCGGGCGTTGAAAGTCGGTGGTCAGTTGCTGCGGCAGCACGGACGTGCGGTCATTCATGGTGTGTCAATCAGCATCACGTTTGGAGCGTACCCACTCGACTTGGCGGCGCACGAGAAAACCAAGATACAACGGAATCTTTGCCAGAACGTACAGCCCGATCCGCGGCACCTCGGACAACGGCAATATGTCGCGAGCAAAGCGAGCCCATGCCAGCATCACGGCTACGGTGAACAAACTTAGCTCGGCGGCCGCCACGGCAAAAGGCCAGGCAGATGCGCCGATGGCAGCGCCCAGCGCCGTCACCAGCATCGACGCAAGCAACAACAGGACCAGCAAGGCCTTCGGCGGAATGCAGATTTCCAGTGCGATGGGCAACAGACCGGCGCCGATGCCCCGCGCGGCATCGCGCAGCAGCGTCGGCACCTCATCGACGATCATGCCGATGTGGCCGTGCTCCCAGCGGGTGCGCTGCGAAGCGGCTCCCGCACGGCTGACCGGGAAGGTGCTGGTCACCAGGGCCTGCGGGCACAGCATCGGCGGCGCACCGCGCCGTGCGAGGTCCACACCCATCTTCATGTCTTCGGCGATGTGGCCACTGGCCAGGTCGAGGTTGCGCACCAACGGCCACGGGATCGCCATGCCCGAACCCATCAGGTTGCAGGGCCCGCCCAGCTTGTGCATGCCTATGGGGCACACGATGACCCGCAGCCGCCACGCAAAGGCCGAGATCGGCGACACGGCGCCGCCGCCCGGCGCCACTTCCATCGCGTAAAGCGCCTGAACCGGCCGGCCGAACTGCTGGCATTGGCGAAACACCTTGTCGATGGTGCCCGGTGCCACGTCGCAATCGGCGTCGATGATGACCACCGCGGCCGGGGGCGCCGCTTCCAGGTGACGCACCCCGTGGTCCAGCGCGTAACCCTTGCCACGCAGCGTGGCATTGATACGCTCCAGCACTTCGGCACCGCAGGCCCGAGCAATCGACGCGGTGTCGTCACTGCAGTTGTCGGCCACCACCACGAGCCGGTCGCCGGGCTGTAGTTGCGGTGTGATGCGCTCTAGCGTGGCTCGGATCACCAAGGCTTCGTCATGGGCCGGCACCAGCACCGCCAGCGGTGCGCGAGGGCCGGTCGCGGGAGGCACAGGCCGGTCGGGCAAACACACGGCCGCCACGACCTCCACGAACACCACAGCCACCGGAAGCGCCAACAGCGCCACCACCAGGAACAACAGGATGTCGACCACGATCATCAGCGTGCCTCGTTGGAAGTGGTTGCATTCATCAACGCGGCCAGCTTGGTGGCTTCGCGCACCGCGTCGTGCCGTTCGCGCACCCGTTCGCGGGCGTTGGCGCCCATGCGGTCGAGTGCCGTGGTCGGGGTGGCCAGGCATTCCTTCATGGCGGTGACGAGCGCATCGACATCGCCAGCGGGAAACAGCCAGCCGGTGCGGCCGGGCTGCACCAGTTCAGGAATGCCGGCGATGTAGGTGGTGAGCACCGGGCGGCCCAGCGCCATCGCCTCCATCACCACCACCGGCAGGCCTTCGGCGAAGCTGGGCAGCACCATCGCACGGGCCGCCAGCAATTCTTCGCGCACCTGGGCGGCGTCGATCCAGCCGGTGATGCGCACTCGCTGCGCCAGGCCCAGCCGCGCGATGACCGCCTCGATAACTGCGCGCATCTCGCCATCACCAGCCAACACCAGTTCGAACGGCACGCCGTCGCGCATCAACACAGCCGCCGCCTGCAGCAGGATCAGCTGGCCCTTCTGCCCCGACAACCGGCCGATGCACACCATGCGTGGCACGTCGGGCACGGGCACCGGCACGGCATTCAGAAAGCTGGCATCGAGCCCGCAGTGCACCACATGCACCCTGTCCCATCGATCCTCGTCGACCCAGCGCAGAAGCTGGCTTCGGCCATAGCTGCTGACACCCACCACGAAGGCCGCGTGGCGCGCCTTTTCGCGCAGCCGCGCGAACTGCGGCCGGTCGAATTCATCGGGGCCGTGAACCGTGAAGCTGTAGGGCACACCGCACAGCATGTGCACGAGCATCGCCACCTCGGCCGGGTTGGTACCGAAATGCGCATGCAGGTGGCGCACATCACGCCCGTGCAGCCAGCGGCTGATGCAGCAGGCTTCCATCAGGTAGATGAGGTGGTAGGGCAGCGAGCGATCCGACTTCGAGGCCATGCCGATGGCCGCAGACAGCGCGCGGCAGAAGCGCTGCGGCGAGGCAAACAGCGACGCCACCACCGCGCCGGCCAACTGCCCCGCACCCTGCTTCAGCACATAGCGGGTGATGGCGCGCTCAGCGATGTCTTCGGCATCGGCCAGTGCCTCGTCCCAGCCGCGGATGGAAATGCGATCCACCTGCAGCCCCAGGCTTTCGAGGGCATGGATTTCGCGCCGGATGAAGCTGTGGCTGACTTTGGGGTACAGGCTGATCAGGTAGGCAACGTGCATGGCTTAGCACCGGTGGGTGACGCGACTGACCATTACTGGCACCAGCGGGAATGCATACCGACGCAACTGACACCACGAAGATCACGCATTGAGGTAGGCCTTAATGTGCAATATCTTTTCCAAGCATTCTGAAGAAAAACAAGAGATAACCTCGTAGCCAAAGACCTTGTCGAGCAAATAAATAGAAATCCCAAAAAGACACACTAAAACCATAGTACGACGAAAACATCTGAAGTATCAGCCTCTGAAATTTTCTCGGGTCACCCTCCCCGTGCTTTTTAAACATCCGCATGCAGGCCGTCTTGATTCGCGCTTTTTGCTGCCCAGAAATGCGATCAGGCCGAGGCGAAACGTCGAAAATATAGGATCTTATATCCAGAAGTCGAGCTGGGCCGAAGTGTTTCAGCACCCGATAGAAAAATTCCAGATCCTGCCAGGCCGGCATTTCTTCGTCGAACAATCCCGCCTCAATGAAATGCGCCTTTGGAGCAAATATCTGGTTACCAACTTGATTGGCATCGAACAAATCATCACTAGTAGCGCATCCATGTTTGCAGCTGGGTAAAACAGGAACCGTAGACCGAAACTCATACTGAACATACAGGCAGGAGGGTAAGATGCCTTGAGCCTTCAACAGTTTCCAGTAATCAACCAACCCAGAAATATGATTTGGCGTGAACTCGTCATCGTCATCCAGCCCAGTCAGAAACTCTCCGGTAGAATGAAGAATTGCCTGATTTCGAGCAGCGCAAGCTCCTCGAGACCCCTCGCTTCGGAAAACACGCAAGCGCGACTCGCGCTCGGCGTACGCCTGCAAGGCAGAAAATGTCCCGTCAGTCGAGCAATCGTCGACAACCAATATTTCTATATTCGCATAGCTTTGCCGCACCACAGAATCAATTGCCGCGATGACCTGCGTCATTCTGTTACGCGTTGGAATGTAGACAGAAACCAATTCCATTGATACTTTACTCTGCTATTTCAATCGATCCGAACACAAAGGTTTAATCCAATTTATGACTCTACCCTGTCAGCGCAGTCGGTGAACGGCCCATTCATTGAGCATCGTGATTGAAATACCGAACACCAGGAAAACAAAGACATGAATCAACGCTTCGTTGCCGCCATAGCGAATATGGAGGCCCAGCGCCAATCTGCCGAGCGGGTCATGAATAATATAGATCGGGTATGAAACCATCCCCAACCAAGCACATGCCTTTTTCATCACAGCGCCTGAAGGACGTTGGTTCATCAACGCAGCCAGAAAGGCCGTACCGGAAAGAACCACGACGCATCCCGCCAGCACATCTTGCAAAAAGTGCGTTTCATAAATGGCACACGCCAGAAACAACCCGATTAGCAACAAGACCGGCGACGCCAACGGAGCAGGTCTTTTGATAGCGATGAAGTAGCCAACGCCGAACCATGCCAATGCACGAATCAGCCCCGTCGCCAGATCACGAAATCCCGCTCGAGCGCCGGCATCCATGCTTCCGTGCGTCACAGCGAGAATCAGGAAGACCGGCATAACCAGTACCAAGCAAACATTTGCGAAGCTCCGTCTGACACGAAGCATCCAAAACCACAGGACATTTGAAGCCAGTTCTGCCCAGAGCGACCACATGGGGCCGTTGGCAGGGAACGAGTTAAAGAGGCCAAATCTGGCTGGAATCGGCGTGATGAATAACACCGAGATCACACCTTCTCGATATGCA
>JANPNF010000156.1:0-5026 GCA_031427315.1 Burkholderiales bacterium
CTTCATAAGCGCGTAGTTCGGGCTGAGTCTTTCACGTGGCGTACATCGGCCGCACGCTGAAGCCACTTGTCAGCTCAGCCACCCTTGGACGTGCCGTCAAGCCGCTTCCGCCTCAACCCCTTTGAAAACCAGCGCCATCGACAGCTAGCAATCAATGCTGACCAGCGTCAAATCCTCCGACCCCGTTTGATCGGTTCGCAACCAATCTCCACCCTGCGTTAGCGTGAAGACCTCGACTTGGCGCTTCGCTGGGTCGATCAGCACGTATTCACCCAGCGACGGCAATGTGCGATACAGGATGAACTTGTCCCGTTTGTCGTAGCCTTTGGTGCTGGGCGACAACACTTCAATGACGAGTTTCGGGTCAACGATGGTTTGCTCATCGCCTGCGTCAGCCTTGCCACAAGTGACCACGACATCGGGGTAAAGCACCCCCTCCGCAAGCTGAACTTTCATGTTCTCGGCAAACACTTGACAGGGCGTCCCGTCCAGGTGGTCACCGATGCGGCTGGCCAGGTTCAGGATGACTCGGTTGTGACGTGCGGTGCCGCCCACCATCGCATAGGTCTCGCCGCGATAAAACTCGTGACGATCAGTCTGTTGTTCCTCCCAAACGAAAAACTCGGCGAGGGTCATTCTTTGCAGCGGCAATCCCATGAGGGCCTTTCAAATGGAGCGCATCAACGGTCACTTTAGCTCTCTAGGACTGCGTGGGCAACGAGCTGTCACTGATTAACCGACCGACCCTGCCCAATTCGGGTCGGGGGGCGGTCAAGAGCCGTTGACTGCGTGCAGCGACGACCAAGTTGAAGTGGCAAGGTGACCGGAGCCGACGTCCGATTTGGCATACCCGCGTATGAGGGCGTTGGCTCTGGTCACCTTGCCGCCCGCGCCGCACAAAGCGAAGGGCCCCACCCATCACCCCTCCAGCTGTTTCTGAAACACCAACCCCGCATGCTCGCGCAGCGCGTGGAATTTGATCTTCGGCCAGTTGGCTTCAATCGCGCGCAGCTCGGGCGCGTACTCCACCAGCACGGTGGGCGCATCGACAGCGTCATACGCCACGCGGTGGGAGTTGGCGTCTATGAAGCGGGCCAGCTCTTTGGCGCCGCCGTCTTTGTCGTCGCAGCTGACCCATCGCGCCACTTGAAAACGGCTGGGCAGGATGCGGGCTTTGACGCCGTACTCAAACTCCAGGCGGTGCGCCACCACTTCAAATTGCAGTTGACCCACGGCACCCAATAGCAACACTGAACCACCCACCGGGCGGAAGACCTGAATGGCACCTTCTTCGCCCACTTGCGTCAGGCCGCTACGCAGTGGCTTGGTGCGCAGCGGGTCGGCCACTTCGACTCTTCGAAACATTTCGGGCGCGAAAAAAGGCAAGCCGGTGTAGAGCAGGTTCTCGCCTTCGGTCAGCGTGTCGCCAAGTTGCAGCACGCCGTGGTTGGGGATGCCGATGATGTCGCCGGCGAAGGCGTCGTCGAGCAACTCGCGACGTTGGCTTAAAAAACTCACCACCGTGTTGGGGCGCATTTCTTTGCCGGAGCGGGCCACCTTGATGCGCATGCCGCGCTTGAAGTGGCCACTGGCCACGCGCACGAAGGCGATGCGGTCGCGGTGCGCAGGGTCCATGTTGGCTTGAATCTTGAACACCACGCCTGTCAGCTTGGGCTCGTCGGGTTTGACTTCGCGCTGCGTGGCCATGCGTGAACCGGGCGAAGGTGCCAAATCGACCAGCGCGTCCAAAATTTCCTGCACGCCGAAGTTGTTGACGGCCGAGCCGAAGAACATCGGAGTCTGGCGCCCACTCAAAAACGCGTCGCGGTCAAAAGGAGGCGCGGCGTCGGTGAGCAGTTCGATTTCGCTTTTGCTTTGCTCGTACTGCATGCCAAAACGCGCGGGGTAGGCGGGGTTGTCGAGGCCGGCCAGGAACTCTTCGCCGTTGTTGGCTTCAGCACCACCAAACAGGCGCATGCGTTTTTCGCGCAGGTCCATCACGCCGTGAAAAGCTTTGCCCATGCCCACCGGCCAGGTGAACGGCACCACTTCCATGCCCAGCTCGCGCTCAATCTCGTCCATCAGCGCCAGCGGGTCCTTCACCTCGCGGTCCATCTTGTTCACGAAGGTGAGGATGGGTGTATTGCGGGCACGGCAAACTTGCAGCAGGCGGCGCGTTTGCGGCTCTACGCCGTTGGCCGCATCGATCACCATGAGTGCTGCGTCCACCGCAGTGAGCACGCGGTAGGTGTCTTCTGAGAAGTCTTGGTGGCCGGGCGTGTCCAGCAGATTGATGACGCAGTCGCGGTACTCCATTTGCATCACGCTGGATGCGACCGAGATGCCGCGCTGCTTCTCGATCTCCATCCAGTCGCTGGTGGCGTGGCGCGTGGCTTTGCGTGCCTTCACCGAGCCTGCAATTTGAATCGCGCCCGAGAACAGAAGCAGCTTTTCCGTCAACGTGGTTTTGCCAGCGTCGGGGTGGGAAATGATGGCGAAGGTGCGGCGGCGCTTGACTTCTTTGGCCAGCGGCGAAGGGGTGGGCTCGGACATGCGTGTGCGCCCGATTCAGCGGGCCGCCTCAAAAAGACAACGCACGATTATCGGCCGCACGCGCTTTAGCGCCTCAGGGGTACCAGTTCCTTGCGCAGCCGGTCGTCAATCAGGTTTTTTTCACACGCCGGCAGCTCGTCGCAGCGTCAGACTTCGAGGTTCGCGCGCAGCATCCAGGCCGCCTGCTCGTGCACGGTCAGGCGCTGCGTCAGCAGATCGGCGGTGGGCTCGTCGCTCGCCTCGTCGGCGATCGCGAAGATGCTGCGCGCGGTGCGCGCCACGGCCTCGTGACCCTCGACCAGCACCCGCACCATGTCGAGCGCGGCCGGCGGCACGGCTGGCGCATCCTTCAACGACGTGAGTGCACCGAACTGCGCATACGAACCCGGTGCAGTGTGGCCGAGCGACCGGATGCGTTCGGCGATCGGGTCGACCGCGTTCCACAGCTCGGTGTACTGCGCCATGAACATCGCGTGCAGCGAGTTGAACATCGGCCCGGTCACGTTCCAGTGAAAGTTGTGGGTCGTCAGGTACAGCGTGTAGGTGTCGGCGAGCAATCGCGAAAGGCCTTCGCTGATCGCGCTGCGGTCTTTCTCGCTGATGCCGATGTGAATGCCGACGCGCGGGGTCGCGGCCGGGGCCATTTTCGTCTTGCTTTTTGCCATCGTTCTTCTCCTGTTGGGTGCTGCGCGGAGTGCCGCGCAGCGTTCAGTTCAGCACGGATTACGCCAGGTCGTAGCGATCCAGATTCATCACCTTGTTCCAGGCCGTCACGAAGTCGCGCACGAACACCGCCTGCGAATCGCTGCTGGCATAAACCTCGGCCAGCGCGCGGAGCTGCGAGTTCGAGCCGAACACCAGGTCGGCGACCGTGCCGGTGAGCTCAAGCTCTCCGCTCTTGCGGTCGCGCCCTTCCAGCACGAACTCGCTGTCGGTGGACTTGCGCCAGGCGGTGTTCATGTCGAGCAGCCTGACGAAGAAGTCGTTCGTCAGCGTGTCGGTGCGCTCGGTGAAAACGCCGTGCCTGGCTTCGCCGGCGACAGCGCCGAGCGAGCGCAGACCACCAACCAGTACCGTCATCTCGGGTGCCGTCAGCGTCAACAGGTTCGCCTTGTCGACGAGCTGCTCGGCGACCAACGCCTCGTGCCCCTTGCGCACGTAGTTGCGGAAGCCGTCGGCCATCGGTTCCAGCGACCCGAACGAAGCCACATCGGTCTGCGCTTGCGAGGCGTCGGTGCGGCCCGGCGAGAACGGCACGGTCACTGTGTGGCCGGCCTTTTTCGCGGCGGCCTCGACAGCGGCGCAGCCGCCGAGGACGATCAGGTCGGCGAGCGACACTCGTTTGCCGCCGGTCTGCGCGCTATTGAAGTCCTGCTGCACGGCTTCAAGCTTGGCCAGCACCTTGGCCAACTCGGCCGGCTGGTTGACCTCCCAGTCCTTCTGCGGCGCAAGGCGGATGCGCGCGCCGTTGGCGCCGCCGCGCTTGTCGCTGCCGCGGAAGGTCGACGCCGAGGCCCACGCGGTCGTGACCAGCTGCGACGTGGTCAAGCTTGACGCCAGCAGCTTCGCTTTCAGCGCGGCCACGTCTTGTGCATCGACCAGCGGGTGGTCGACTGCCGGCACAGGGTCTTGCCACAGCAGTTCTTCCTTCGGCACGAGAGCGCCGAGGTAACGCGAGAGCGGCCCCATGTCGCGGTGCGTCAGCTTGTACCAGGCGCGCGCGAACGCGTCGGCGAGCTCTTGTGGGTTCTGCATGTAGCGGCGCGAGATCTTCTCGTAGGCCGGGTCCATGCGCATCGCCATGTCGGCGGTGGTCATCATCGGTGCGTGGCGCTTGGTGGGATCGTGCGCGTCGGGCACTGTGCCGTCGCCGGTCGTCCCCACGGGCTTCCACTGGTGGGCGCCGGCGGGGCTCTTGGTCAGCTCCCACTCGTAGCCGAACAGGTTCTCGAAATAGCCGTTGTCCCAAGTCGTCGGGTGGTTGGTCCAGGCGCCTTCGATGCCGCTGGTGAACGCGTGCACGCCGTGGCCGGACTCGAAACTGTTGATCCAGCCGAGCCCCATGTGCTCGATGCCGGCACTCTCGGGTTCTTTGCCGATGTGCTGCGAGTCAACCGCGCCGTGGCACTTGCCGAAGGTGTGGCCGCCGGCGGTCAGCGCCACGGTTTCTTCGTCGTTCATCGCCATGCGGGCGAAGGTCTCGCGGATGTCGCGGGCTGATCCGAGCGGGTCCGGATTGCCGTTCGGGCCTTCCGGGTTCACATAGATCAAGCCCATCTGGACCGCGGCGAGCGGATTGGCGAGCACACGGTCGCCGCTGTAGCGTTCGTCGCCCAGCCAGGTTGTCTCGGGACCCCAG
Organism: Burkholderiales bacterium; assembly: GCA_031427315.1. GTDB lineage: Bacteria > Pseudomonadota > Gammaproteobacteria > Burkholderiales > Burkholderiaceae_C > PBB1. Next base: position 4,913 of record JANPNF010000156.1, read on the forward strand.
TTGATTTCTTCTTGCGGCTCCCAGACGTCCGGGCGACCGCCAGCGAAGCCGAAGGTCTTGAACCCCATCGACTCCATCGCGACGTTGCCGGTCAGGATGAACAGGTCGGCCCAC
>JANPNF010000157.1:0-1734 GCA_031427315.1 Burkholderiales bacterium
GCCACCCGAACGGCGCGAGGCCGGCAAGGTGGTCTATGGCCTGGGCGAACGCAAGACGCCGGAGCCCTTCATTGCTGCCTGCGACAAGTTCATCTTCTTCGAGGTCTTGAAGCGGCCTTCAGAAGCTGCCCCGCCCGTGCAGGTGGCCGGGGTACCGGATCTGAAGGAGCTTGTCACCCACGCGATCAAGGAGACCTCGCGGGACAGTGGCTGGGCCTCATTGTCGGCGGTTGGCTCCTTCATCAACAAGAACCACACATCGTTCGACCCGCGGAACTACGGCTTCACCAAGCTGAGTGAGCTGGTGCGCAAACAGGCGTACCTGGAGATCGAAGAAACGACGGACGCCTCCGGCTTTGTTCACTTGTTGGTGCGAGCACGCTGATGAGCCGCGAGCCCGAGGTCGTGATCGAAAACGGCAGCACCAACGTCTACACTGATCTGGGCTGTGCCGACGTCGCCGAGATGCAACGCAAGTCGCAATTCACCGCCGACTAGAGGCGGTTCCTGGCCGCCGTTCGCACTGGTCGCCGCTGGCACTGCGTCCTGGGTCGGCGCGGGGGAAGCAGGGGCGAACAGCGTTCACCGTGCCAGTTGACTGGCGCGGAACGCCCCAGGCGTGAGCCCGGTCTCCCGTCGAAAGAACTTGACGAAATTGGTCGGCTCGTCGAACCCCAGTTGGTCACTGATGGCGGCGACGGGTGAGAGGGTGTGCACCAGCAGGCGCCGCGCTTCCAGGACGATGCGGTTGGTCAGGAAAGTCTTCGCGCCCATGTCCGTCACCGCCAGCGTGGCGCGGCTCAAGGACTTCTCCGAGCAACCCAGGTCGCTCGCATACTGGGCAACGCGGTGCCACTGCCGGTGCTGATGCTCGACCGTCGTTCGAAAGCGCCTGAACCGCTGCAAGAGGGCAGGCTCGATGCGCTCTGCACGTGCCGAGGAGGCATGCGCAAGGTGCATGCGGATCAGCAGCGCCTGCAGTTGGTGCCGCAACAGCGCGTTGACGCTGTGCGATGGCGCTCGCAGCGTCGCGTCCTCGGCCATGCGCTCGAACGCCGCGGTGACTGCCTGGCGGATGGCACCAGCAACGCGCAAGTGCACAGGCAGATCCGCCACATCCCGAATCAAGTCCAGGTCCACCAAGGGGCTGGCCGCATCCCTGGAGAGCAGCAATTCGGAGCGAAACACCAGCGCCCATCCGTCCCAGCCACCCTTGCCGCTGAAACGGTTCACCTGGCCCGGTTGCATCGTCACCAAGGAACCGGCCGCGCAGTGGATCGTCTCGAAGTCCACCATGTGCGTGGTGCGACCCGCGGTGACGTACAGCAGGCACAGGAAGTCGATCCGCTCGATGCCGCGCCCTTCGACCTCGAGGACCCGGCGGCGCAGCTCTGCCGCGCGGTACAGCTCCACGTCGAGGCCGTGTCTGGCCGCCGGCTCGTAATAAACCGGGCTGACAGGGCCGCGCGCAGCGGATGGCGAAGACTTGGAGGTGGGCATCGTGTCCGCTTTTTACCATCATCGAACACCGATCTACCTTGCACCCGGAGCGGTTCGTCGTCACTATCCGCACCGTGCGCTGCAGCAGAAGTTCCACTCGGCGAGATCGGGTCTCGCCGCACTGCAAACCAAGGAGAACCACTATGTACGAGAGCCGTGTCACCCAACTGGGTTATCTCGGGATCGACGTGAGCGACATGGCGGCTTGGGAGCCCTACGCCAACGACGTGCTGG
>JANPNF010000158.1:0-8577 GCA_031427315.1 Burkholderiales bacterium
GTGGATCACGCGCCGCGTTCTGGGAAGACCTCAGACGGAGAGCTGTGCGTGAGGTTTGAGCGCACCTCTGGTGCCACGAATGACACTCGACCCATACAACGGCGCACGCCAACGTGCGCGATCGCAACGCACGGCCGACAACCAAAATTAGCGGCTGAGTATCCGGAGTTGCCGGCTCGGAAGCGTCTTGTCACAACTGGAGACACCCACAGTCACGTGAGCGTTCGGGCTCCCGCGCCGCCAGCTCATTGATGTCAATGGCATTGCGCGTCTTGCCTTGCAGCCGCGCCAACCTTGGCGAGGTGACGAATACCGGGGGCAAGCCCTTGCGGCAATTGAGGTCTCTGGCGGGTTCGTTACGTGCGGCCAGCTTGTGAAGCGCGTCGAAGCCACCACATGTCAAACAGTCGTTCAAGGCGCGGCCCCCGACATCGTGTGCGCGTGCGCACGGGAGTGCCCGAGCTTGGTCAGGTACTTGATCGCGTTTGAGCAAGCCTGCCGGTAAGTCACATGCACGTCCAGGTAGTGGTGCTTGCCCCACTCATCGACAGGTATGCGTTAAATCATCAGGCAATCGCTGTACGTCGGGTGATCCTGCTGGGCTTGACGATCGGAATTGCCACCACCGGATCAGATGAAGGATTGATCCTTCATCTGGTCCGGTGGAGCTGTTGTCGCGGGCGTGGGGTGACCGGCGAAGCGGAGGAGAGGCGGAAGGCCGACCCGGTTTGACCCGAAGCGTTTGGGAGGTGCCCCGGCCTGGGGGGCATGAACAGAACCGGACACCCCGCGCCCTCAGCAGCACCTCGCGCCAACGTGGCCGCGTAACGATCCACATGACTTCGTCAAGCAGCCGCCGGGAACGCGATCAGGTGGTCCATGTCGAGGCGGATGCCGATGGCTTCGCCGAGGCGGTGGTTGTGGTGCGACGGCACCATCGACAGCACGCGGGTGCCGCTGGCGAGTTCGAGCGAGTACAGGATCTGCGCGCCCCTGAACGCCTTATGCCGCACGATGCCTTGCGCGGGGCTGGTGTCGTCGTGCACCACGTCGTCAGGGCGCAGCAGCACGTCGATCTGGCTGCCGATGCGGCAGGCGGTGCCGTCGGGCGCGTAGCGGATGGTGTCGGTGGCCGATACCGCGCCGATTTCGATGGCGAGTTGCCGCTCCGCCACCACCGTGCCGCGCACAAACACGCCCTGCCCGATGAAGTCGGCTACGAAGCGGCTGCTGGGACGGTGGTACAGGTTGTAGGCGCTGTCAATCTGCTGGATTCGACCTTCGGACATCACCGCAATCTCGTCGGCCATCGCGAAGGCCTCGTTCTGGTCATGGGTGACGAATACCGCGGTGGTGTGGGTGGCCTTGAGGATTTCGCGCACCTCGGCGGCGAGTTGTTCACGCAGATCGACATCGAGGTTCGAGAACGGCTCGTCCATCAGCAACAAACGAGGCTGAGGCGCCAGTGCACGGGCCAGCGCGACACGCTGCTGCTGGCCGCCGGACAACTCGTGCGGAAAGTGCTGCGCCTTCGATCGCAGGCCGACCATGTCGAGCAGGCGATCCACGCGCGCCCGGTCATCGGCGCCGCCGCCCGCGCCGAAGGCGACATTGCGCTCGACGTTCAGATGAGGGAACAGCGCGTAGTCCTGAAACACCATGCCGATGCGGCGCTGCTCGGGCGGCACATGCCGGCCAGGGCCGCTGACCACCTCGCCGGCAATGCGGATGTCGCCACCGGCCAGTGCTTCAAAGCCGCCGATGCAGCGCAGCACCGTTGTTTTGCCGCAGCCCGAGGGCCCGAGCAGGCAGCAGATGCTGCCGGTGGACAGCGTCAGATTCAGCCCGTCGACCGTGACCCGTGCGCCGTACACATGGCGCACGGCGTTGAGGCTCAGAACGGGGACGGCAGTCGGGTGGGTCATGAATGAGGCCGGGGTGTTGAAAATGCGGCCTGTTCCGGTGCGACCCGCGGCAATACCGCTGTCGGCCAGCTCGACCGATGGGGCCAAGGCACGCATTGACATCAAACAAGGCAGGCCACCGCCGCCGCGAGTCGTACACTGCCTGCGAATCAATCGCGTTTGCGATGGGCATTGATCATATCCCTCGCATGACTGCCACCCTGTCCTCCACTCCGTCTTCGATCACCAGCTCGGGCGCCATTTCGGGTGGGCGGCCAGTCAGTTGGATGAGCGTGGCAGCGGTGGTGGTGGCGCTTTTCATGGCGCTGCCGATCGTGTCGGTTGCAACGAACGTTTTCTCGACCGGCACCAGCGGCACCTGGGCCCACCTCGCGTCCACGGTACTCCCTGACTACATCGCGACCACGCTGTGGCTTTGCGCCGGTGTCGGCATCAGCGCGGCAGTCATCGGCGTGGGCACCGCCTGGCTGGTCACGCATTTCGATTTTCCGATGCGCCGAGCCTTCGAGTGGGCGTTGGTGCTCCCGCTAGCGATGCCGGCCTATGTGATGGCCTACGCCTACACCGACATGCTGCAGTTCGCCGGCCCGGTGCAAGGCTGGCTTCGCGCGACGATGGGCTGGGCGCGTGCCGATTACGGGTTCCCCGATGTGCGCACGCTGGGCGGCGCGGTGGTGATGTTTTCGTTCGTGCTGTACCCGTATGTGTTCATGCTGGCGCGCTCGGCCTTCATTGAGCGTGGCGGTGCCGTCATCGAGGCCGGCCGCTCGCTGGGGTTGTCGCCTTGGCGTAGCTTTCTTCGGGTGTCACTGCCGATGGCGCGGCCCGCGATCGCCGCCGGCATGGCGCTGACGTTGATGGAAACGCTGGCCGACTACGGCACGGTGTCGTACTTCGCGGTGCAGACCTTCACCACCGGCATCTACCGAGCCTGGTTCTCGCTCGGCGACCGGGTCGCGGCCGCCCAGCTGGCGATGTGCCTGCTCGGTTTCGTCGTGATCCTGCTCACACTGGAGCGGCAGTCGCGGGGCTCGGCGCGCTTCCACGGCAGCGGGCTGCGGCGCCATCCGGCGCGCGGTGCGCCGTTGACTGGCCTGCGCGCCTCGGCCGCCATCACCGCCTGCGTGCTGCCGATCCTGATCGGCTTCATCTTGCCCGGCGGCGCGCTGCTGCAAATGGCCTTGACCGACGGCGATGCACAGTTCGGTGCGCGCTTTTTCACGCTTGCCCGCAACAGCATCGTCGTGTCCGGCCTGACCGCGCTGCTGGCAGTGGCGCTGGCGCTGCTGGTCGCCTACGCGAAGCGACTGGAACCGCACCCGCTGACGCGTGCGGCGCACTGGTCAACTGGATTGGGCTACGCGCTGCCGGGGTCGGTGATCGCGGTCGGTGTGTTGATTCCGCTGGCCCGGCTGGACAACGCGCTGGCGCAGTGGCTGCAATCGAGCTTCGGCTGGAACACCGGCCTGCTGTTCACCGGCACGATCGCAGCCTTGGTGTTCGCCTGCCTGGTGCGCTTCATGACCGCCGCGCTGCAGACCGTCGATTCAGCGCTGCACCGCGTCACGCCGCACATGGACGACGCGGCGCGCAGCCTGGGCCTGACGCCAGCGCGCACGCTGCGCCGCGTGCACCTGCCGCTGCTGCGTCGTGGCCTGCTGACTGCCGGGCTGCTGGTGTTCATCGACGTGATGAAGGAGTTGCCTGCCACGCTGGTGATGCGCCCCTTCAACTTCGACACGCTGGCCACCCAGGCCTACACACTGGCATCGGACGAGCGGCTGGCTGAGGCATCGACGGCGGCGATCACCATCGTCGCCGTGGGTCTGCTGCCGCTGATCGTGCTGTGCCGCCAAATCGCTCGCGAACGGCAGTGACTTCAGTCATGTTGCAGGGGTCACTTCGTGAGCTCCTCAGCGCCAGCCGGCGCGGTCGTATACGCGCTGAGCCAGCGCGGTGTTGTTTGCCAACTGACCAATCGGCAGGGTGTCTGCCTTGAACGGCCCCAAGGCCTGGAGGGCCGGGTTGTTGATCTGCGCGGTCTTTACCACCGGCCACTCGTTGTTGCCGTCGGCAAAGTGGGCCTGTGCCGAGTCGCTGGCCAGGTACTCGAGGAACTTCACCGCCGCGGCCTGGTTTGGCGCGTGCTTGGTGATGCCCGCGCCCGACACGTTGATGTGCGTACCCCAGCTCTTCTGGTTCGGCCAGACGACGCCGAGTGCTTGCACGACCTGCTGGTCTTCCGGCTTGGTTGAGCGCATCAGTCGGGCGAGGTAGTAACTGTTGGAGATCGCGACACCGCATTCACCGGCCGCCACGGCCTTCAACTGGTCGGTGTCGCCCCCTTTCGGCGCGCGGGCGAAATTTGCAACCAAGCCACGCACCCACTCTTCCGTCTTCACCTCGCCGTCATGCGACAGCATCGCAGCGCCCAGCGACAGGTTGTACGGGTGCGCCCCCGAGCGCACACAGACCTGACTCTTCAGGCGCGGCAGCGCCAGGTCTTCGTAGGTCTGCACCCACTCGGGGTTGACCGTCGCCTTGGCATAGACGATGACACGTGCGCGGGTCGAAAACGCGGCCCAGTTCGGTGTGCGCAACGCCGCCGGAATGCGCGCCTCGATCAGCGCCGACTTCAACGGCTGGAACAGCCCGGCCTTGTCGGCGATTTCCAGGCGCGCGGCATCAACCGTGATCAGCACGTCGGCCGGGCTGCTGGCGCCTTCGTTCTTGATTCGCTCGAGCAATTCTTCTTCCTTGCCATCGAGCCGGTTGATCTTGATGCCGGTCTGTTTCGTGAAGTCGGTGTACAGCGCCTCATCGGTCTGGTAGTGCCGCGCTGAATAGAGGTTCAGCGTGCCCTGTGCCTGCGCCAGTGGGGCGACGAGCAAGGCAGACAGCGCACCGGCGGCGACGCTGCCGGCACCGAAAATGGGTTGCGTACGGATCATGGACAGGCCTCGGTGGGGAAAAACTTGGTGGCAGGGAAACGAGGGCGCGACTCTATCCGAAACCATTCTCATTAACATCCGCCATGTCCGCGTCGACGGCACTGGTTTGACGCCGCGCCGCGTACGCGTTTTTCGAGGCGTTGATCGGTCCTCATGCCAGACTCGCAGCGTTCGTCACCTTTTTCATCTGCGCTTCTGGCGCCCACCGTCATGTCCACCCTGCTGACCATCAACAAGCTCATCCCCCAAGGCCGTGGACTGAGCCGCGTGCTGCTGGCCCGTGCCGCCACCGTGTCGCTGGACTGGGACGTGCGCCAGAAGAGTCGCTTCGATGCGACCGATTCGCAAGGCCGCGCGCTCGCCGTGTTCCTGCCGCGTGGTGCGGTGGTGCGGGGCGGCGATGTGCTGGTCGTCGAAGACGGCTCGCTGATCGCGGTTCAGGCCGCACCGCAGCCAGTGCTGGTGGTCACGCCCTGCGCGGAGCACGGGTCGGGCTTCGACCTGGTGCGAGCGGCTTACCACCTCGGCAACCGTCAGGTACCGCTAGAGCTGAAGCCCGACCACCTGAAGCTCGAACCCGACCATGCGCTGGCCGACCTGCTGCGCCAAATGCACCTGACCGTCACCGAGGCGCAGGCGCCGTTCGAGCCGGAAAGCGGAGCATATGCAGCGGCCACACCGGCCGCTGGGCATGACCATGGCCACTCGCACGACCATGAGCACGGGCATGACGACCATGGACATGCCCACGCACCGTCGGCAACAGCGGCGCCCAAGGCCATCCCGATCCAGAGCGCACTGGCGCCTCATGTCCACGGTCCGGGTTGCAAGCACGACCATTGATGAGCGCGCCTCGGGTGCACCTTGGCGTTCGGTCACGTCGCCATCGTGAGCATCGGCTGCCTGCGACGACGGCGCCAAGCCTGACGGCCGCCTCGCTGCTGCAACTGATTTGGCTCGCATCCCCTGCCCTGCCGGTCGGCGGGTTCAGTTATTCCGAGGTGCTGGAAGCAGCGGTCGATGCCGGCCTGGCCGCCACCGAAACCGATGCCTGCCGATGGCTGCAAGATCAGCTGCACCTAAGCCTGGCGCGCGGCGATCTGGCCCTGGTCGCCCGCGCACACAGCGCATGGCGGCGCGACGACGCCGCCGAGATCGCCGCGCTCAACACCTGGGTGATGACGACGCGCGAAAGTCACGAGCTGCGCCAGCAGACCGAGCAGATGGGCCGCTCGCTGGTCGAGTGGATGAAGAACCGGCCGCTCGACGCACGCCACGCCGATCAACTTCAGGCACTGGCGACGCTGCGCCCGGCGCCGACCTGGCCAGTGGCCTTCGCGCTGGCCGCCTTCCAGGCCGGCGCACCATGCCGCGAATCACTGCTGTGCTTCGCCTTCGGCTGGGCCGAGAACATGGTGCAAGCCGCGTTGAGATCGGTACCGCTCGGGCAGCTGGCAGGGCAGCGCATCCTGAGTGCGCTGGCAGCCGAGATTCCCGACGCCGTCGATGCCGCGATCCGGCTCGGCGACGCCGAACGCCAGGTCTGCACACCGATGCTCGGGATCCTGTCAGCGCAGCACGAGACCCAGTACTCGCGGCTGTTCAGGTCCTGAACTTGCTCTTCAATCCCGACTTCCTGGAACCCCCGCCATGACCGCACTGCACAACATCGCCCGCCGCACGAAGAAGCTGTCCCCGCTGCGCGTCGGCGTCGGCGGGCCCGTGGGCTCGGGCAAGACAACGTTGGTCGAGATGCTGTGCAAGACGATGCGCGCGCGCTACGACCTAGTGGTCGTGACCAACGACATCTACACCAAGGAAGACCAGCGCCTGCTGACCGTGGCCGGCGCACTGTCGGCCGACCGGATCATGGGCGTGGAAACCAGCGGCTGCCCGCACACCGCGATCCGCGAAGATGCGTCGATCAACCTCGAAGCGGCCGACCGCATGCTGGAGAAATTCCGAATGCCGACATCGTGTTCATCGAGTCCGGCGGCGACAACCTGGCCGCGACCTTCAGCCCCGAACTCAGCGACCTGACGATCTACGTGGTCGACGTGGCCGCTGGCGAAAAGATCCCGCGCAAGGGCGGGCCCGGCATCACGAAGAGCGATCTGTTCGTCATCAACAAGATCGACCTGGCACTTTATGTCGGCGCCGACCTCGACGTGATGAAGACCGACGCCACCCGCATGCGCACCAGCGCGCAGGGCCTGCGCCCCTTCGTGATGAGCAACCTGAAAACCCGCCACGGCCTGGGCGACGTGATCCGCTTCATCGAGCACAAGGACATGTTGACGAGGTCAGTGGACTGACAGAGGCTGGCGACAGGCAACTTTTCGGGCATTCGTCCAGGCCCAAAGCCAGTCGTCACAAAGTCCGGACTTGTCCGGAAATTCAGTACGGTATGAATCTGCAGTTGACCAGAGAAACTATTGCTGCCGCAAGCATTTGAGCACGTATCGGGCGACGGTAGTAGGGAGACTGCTCCGATGTTAGGGAGCAGCTCTTGTCTCCCTACAACACGTTGGTCCTCTAAATTGCGCCTTCCTTCGCAGGGTTCGCGGCAGTTCTCCTCACTTAACTACTAAACCCCGCATGTTCCGACATTCCTGCCACATTGACGACATGACCATCATCGGTCAGCGAGCCAATCCGCTAGATGAATCTTGGAACGCTTGGACGCTAGTCGTTTGCATGAAATGCAAGAAGCTTTACGAGGGCAGCATCACTCGGAGGAACAAATGCACGGCGGCAATCTTGAGGTCACTGCGCTACCGACCTCAGATTACCTTCGTCACAAGTACCAAATCGCTGAGGCTGATGTTGAGACCATCCTTCGTGGTGACAAGAAGGTCCGTCGCTATGACCGATATAAGAAAGTCTTCGTTGAAGACTCCGCGTAAAACAACCACCGTGTCTCAGCAAAGCCCAACCCATCAGTACAGCGGACCGCCTTCGGCGGCCGCGGAATTTAAACGTTAAACGGCACCAGCCTCTCAGCTCTCAGTAGTGATACCGCAGCTGCGCGATCTGCAGTGACGCCTTTTCGACTCGGTAGACCATCCGGTGCTCGTCAGTGATCCTGCGAGACCAGAACCCCGCGAGCGCATGCTTCAAAGGTTCTGGCTTTCCCACGCCGGAGAAGGGATCACGCTTCACCTCCTGGATCAGCTTGTTGATTCCCTCAACCATCTTGCGATCCTGCTTCTGCCAATACAGGTAGTCCTCCCAAGCCTCATCCGAGAAGGCAAGCTTCACTCGGCAAGCTCACGGACCTTGCCCTTGCCTTCAGCAAGCTGGGTGACCGCGGCGAGCAGACGCTTGGCGTTTACCGGGCTGCGGAGCAGGTACGCCGTCTCTTCCAGGGCCTTGAAGTCATCGAGCGACACCATGACCACCGACTGGTCGCCATTGCGCGTGATGATGATCGGCTCATGGTCCTCGCAGACTCTGTCCATGGTCTTGGCCAGGTTCGCGCGGGCAGCGCTGTAGGTGATTGCATCCATGGACGGCTCCTTTGTACGTTTTATTGTACGTATATCGACAGCCGGATGCCATCTCACATGCCCATCCGCCAAAGCGGCGACAGCTGGCCGTCGTGCCCGCGCAAGCGAACAAATGCCATGTCTTGAGCGCGGCGGCGGGCCGCTGTGTGGAGTGAAGTCAAGGGGGAGGGCCGGCGCCACTCGAGTCGAAGC
>JANPNF010000159.1:0-2002 GCA_031427315.1 Burkholderiales bacterium
GAGCCCGCCGCGCTCGATCGACCTCGAAGCCGGCCTGGACGAACGCGGCGACATCGTCGCCTGGAACGGCGACTTCTGGATCGCGCTGAACCACATCGTCGCCTTCAAGCCGCTGGACTTTCCGCTGCTGGCCGCAGCCGAAACCGGCGTGCCGCGCTCGGGCAACTGGGTCGGCTTTCTGTTCCAGAACTCAGGGGTGGGCTACACGTTGCCAAACGTGCGCGTCAACACGCGCCACGTCGAAAAGGCGTTTTTCCGCAGCGCGCACCTGCGCAGCCCGGGCCGCATCGAGAACACCTTTGCCAACGAGAGCTTCATCGATGAGCTGGCCTTCGCAGCGAAGGCCGACCCGGCCGAGTACCGGCTGCGCTACATGAAAGATCCGCGCGGTGTCGCGGTGATCCAGAAGGCGATGGCGCGCGCGAAATGGCAGCCCCGTATCGGCATCAACCCGACCGGCATCAACACGGGTGGCGCCGGCGGCGACATCGCGCGCGGCCGCGGCATCAGCTACCTGCGCTACAGCAACAACAACACCTATGTCGCAGCGGTGGTTGAAGTGGCGGTGAACCGCAAGACCGGCGAGATCCGGGTCGAACGTGTCTGCATCGCGCACGACTGCGGCCTGGTCGTCAACCCCGACGGGACGATCAACCAGATCGAAGGCGGCACGATTCAGACCGTAAGCCGCACGCTGCTGGAGGCCGTGCGCTGGGATCGGCGCGAGGTGCTGTCGCGCGACTGGGTGAGCTACCCGATCCTGCGCCACGACCAGGTGCCGCGTGTTGAGGTGGATTTGATCGACCGCCCCGACCAGCCCACCTTCGCTGCCGGCGAACCGACACCCCTGTGCCATTCCGGGGGCAATAGGCAACGCGGTGTTCGACGCCACCGGGGCGCGGCTGCGCGAGGTTCCCTTCACGCCACAGCAGGTGCTGGCGGCGCTGGCTCGGCCGGTAGCGGCCTGACGAATCCCGAGCCTGGCGTTTCACGCCCGGGCCATCGACGGAGTCATCTGCCGGCTGCATAGGCCTTGCGGATGATTTGCCGCCGCCAGGCTGCATCGACTGTCGCGGCCTGTCGGACTTCGGATGTGCACTTCCAGCACCTGTCTGCGGACAGCAGCGCCGCAAACCATCCAGGCGTCCAATTCACTCTTGTCGAAATCTTTTACATCATGTCAAGCGGGATTCCACCAAGACACACCTAAAGCGTGAATTAATATACGTTTTTTCATTGTGGCATCAAGAATGCATGTGGTGACTGCGTCTTGGTCAATGTCCAGGGTGGCGTGTCGTAGCTGGATCTTGGTAAATCTCGCGGGTGCGCTCCCAACTAACTCTCAAGGAGAACCGCAATGTTGAACATCAAGAGAAAAGCGATCGTCGGCGTCATCGGGGCGATGGCCGGGTTGGGTGGGACCGGTGCTGCGCATGCAGACGCCTATGCGTTTGCAAGCAACCAGATCACGAACTTCAGCATCACGTCGACTGCGGTTTTCAGCTTCATCGGCAGCGCCACCCGCGACACCATCACGTCGGCGCAGTTCAGCGGTTTTCCGGTCGCTGGGCACACTGATCCGGTGATTCTGGGCAATGCGTCCAATGCATTTCAGGCAACGGCAGGCCCTGGCTCATTCCCGGCCGAAAACACCTTCACTCAAACAGCCGGAATCATCGGCACGCGCGGCGACGCATTTGTCTCTGCGGGCTCCCCGTTTGGGGCCGGCGTTCCGAACGGCAACAACGTCGCTGAGGGACGGGCGCGTTCTGGTTTTGGCGAGAACGGAGCGAGTGCCGGACGCAATACGGCAGACGCAGCCATCCACGTCACCACCGGCGGTACCTTCACATTCAGCTTCGCGGATTCGATCTTGCTGAGGGCCGAAGCGGATTTGGCCGGCGAAACTGCCAATGCCAGCATCTCGAATATCTTCTCCATCGTCAATGCGGCCGGTGCTACGGTCTACACGTTTGCACCGAATGGGGTGATTGACGCAGGC
>JANPNF010000160.1:0-2037 GCA_031427315.1 Burkholderiales bacterium
CGCCGCGATCTCGACGTCGTTGTTGACCTGCGAGAAGCCGGCTCGCAGCTTGTTCGCATCCAGCGCGCCGACCGACATCACCTCTTCGTAACCGGCCGGGAAAGACGTGCTGGTGTCACCGTCATTGCCGGCAGCCGCGATTGTCAACACGCCGTCGTTCAACAGGCTCCGGAAGACCCGGCGCTCGGCCTGGCTAGGGTCGCCGCCACCGAGCGACATGCTGATGATGTGGGCGCCGGCGTCTGCGCACCGCGACACGGCCTCCATCACCGTTGACGACGATGCCGATCCGCTCGCGTCGAACACTTTGGCGATATGCAGCTTGAGTTTGCCGCCCGGGTTCACGCCGACCACACCGATCCCGTTGCCGCCCAGCGCTGCGATGGTTCCCGCCACATGGGTGCCGTGCGAGTTTTCGTCGGAGTCCCAGGTGCCCGAAAGGGGCTCGGTCAAGTTGACGCCGCTGATATTGGCGCTGTTGCCCACCAGATCGGGGTGGTTGCGGTCGAAGCCCGAGTCGACGATGCAGAGCTTGCGGTTGCCTGTAAGCGCGTCATGGACCTGGTTGGCCTGCACCATCGCAATGCCGAATGGCAGCACCTCGGCGCCAGTGGTCGGTGTGTCAACGGCGGCCGCAAGGGGCTGGGCCGTCGCTTCCATGGTGCGCGTTTGAACGCCGAGCAAGCGGCGCTCTGCATCGGGCTCGACGAAATCGACATTCGTGCTGGCCCGCAAGGCAGTAAGCCCGGCCGTCGGCATGCGCACAGCAAAGGCGCTTGCACGGCCGAGTTCGCGCACGATGTTGCCGCCCGCGCGCTCGACTTCGCTGCGCACCGCAGCGGCCAAGCCGGCCTTGTAGGCAACGATCACCGCTTGTGAGCCCTCGGCGCTGTTTGACTTCGCGGCGGGGGCAGCAGAAATGGATGTTGTCAGGGCCATTACTGCAAGCGCCAAGGCGCTGTGACTGATCGAATACTTGCGTGTGCGCATGGTCTGCTTTCTTGCGAGGTCGTAAGGGGGGTTGAGTGTGGCGGCGATGCGGGGCTGCGGTCTATGAGTGCATTCCTACCCACCGACCCAGTTCGGGGGGGGGGCGGCACGCAACATTCGCGGTGGGAAGGCCTATCGATGGTCGACGCCGTACTGATCGGCGATCGCATCGGCGGCAAGGCGCGACCGTTCCGAATACACGCTCGCAGCGCCGACCTCCGTAGACCTGCTCTCGGGGCCGCCTGAACGGTGGTGAATCGAAATCGTCAGGCCGCTTGCAGCGCCTGGCCACGGACAGGCGAGAGCGGTGGTGCCCGGGCCTGCAATCCCAGATGCGTGAGGACCTTCTCGATCACCGGCTGTTCCAGAATCGCCGTGATGATCTAAAACTCACCGCCACAGTTCGGGCAGTGCTCCATTTCGATCTCGAACACACGCTTGAGCAGCCTGGCCATGCTGGACAACTGACTTGCTCTAGACCGGCCCTCCGCGAGTGCCCGCTGATGGCCGAGAGTGCCAGTCCGGCACGCAGTCACAAAGCCGCGGTTCGACGCTTGCACTCTGGTTGGGCCTACCACTTTGACCCGTGGCGCGCAGACCCCGATAGGCGTATTGTTATTGGCCCGCAACTTGATGGGAGTTCATCATGCAATCCAACGCAAATGCTGTTCACCGCGAGCCATGGAACAAAGGCAAGATCGTCGGGCAGAAGGCACCCTTCAAAGTCAAGGACATATGGGCACTTCGAGTTCGCCTTCAAATGGAAAGCCGGGTGCGAGAGCTCGCCCTCTTCAACCTCGGAATCGACAGCAAGCTGCGCGGCTGCGACCTTGTCAGCCTCAAGGTTCGGGACATCTGTCACGGTGACCAAGTTGCGTCCCGTGCGGTCGTGATGCAGCGCAAGACACAGCGTCCTGTGCAGTTCGAGATCACCCCGGCCACCCGCGACGCAGTCCAGAAGTGGATCAAGCAAGCAGGGCTGAGGTCTGACGACTTCGTGTTTCCGAGTCGCATCCACAACTCACCACATTTGGGAACGCGGCAATA
>JANPNF010000161.1:0-3977 GCA_031427315.1 Burkholderiales bacterium
GGTATTGGCGTTCAACTTTTCCATGATGTTGGCGCGGTGCGCCTCCACCGTCTTGATGCTGATGCCCAGGTCGTCGGCGATCTGCTTGTTCAGGCGGCCGGCCACGATGCGTTCGAGCACCTGGGCTTCGCGCGTGGTCAGGCGCGACAACAGGGCGTCGCGGCTGGCCTGTTCCTGGTGCTGGCTGAAGGCCGCGCGGGCCTGTTCGAGCATGCGCTCGACGAGGCCGAGCAACTCGCTTTCCTTGAAAGGCTTCTCGATGAAATCCATCGCGCCCTTCTTCATGGTCGTCACCGCCATCGGCACGTCGCCGTGGCCGGTGATGAAGACGATGGGCAGGGGGCTCTTGCGTTCCTGCAGGCGGTCCTGCAGCTCCAGACCGCTCATGCCGTCCATGCGGATGTCGGCGATCAGACAGGCGACTTCGCGCGGGTCGAAGCGGGACAGGAACGTTTCGGCCGAGTCGAAGCATTTGACGCGGTAGTCCTTGCCTTCCAGCAACCACTGCAGCGAATCGCGCACCGCCTCGTCGTCGTCGACGTCATACACGGTGCCTTTTTTGGGGATCAAGCTCATTCGGAAACCGCCGTGGTGTTCAGAGGGGATCGGCTTCTGCCGGGGCCGGGGGGGTGTCGGCCCGCGATGTCGATTCAACCGGTACGGTGAAGGAAAAACGACAGCCTACAACTACGTTTCCATTGTAGAGGTTCTCGGCCCGCATCCTGCCCCGGTGGCTCTCGACGATGGAGCGGCACAGGCTCAGGCCAATGCCCAGGCCCTCGGGCTTGGTGGAGAAGAAGGCCTCGTACAGACGCGAGATCACCTCGTCGGCCAGGCCCGGGCCCATGTCGGTGACGCTGAACTCGATGACGCCGCCTTCCTCGGGCATGTGGCGGGGCACCACGCGCAGTTCGATGTGCCGGCGCGGCGGTGGCAGCTGCGCGGTGTCGATGGCTTCGGCAGCGTTCTTCAGCAGGTTCAGCACCACCTGCTCGATCAGGATCGGGTCGACCATGATGGTCGGCAGCCGTTGCGCCACATAGGTGTGGATGGCCACGTTGCGCCGGCGCAGCTCGATGCCGGCCAGCTCGACCGCGTCGTCGATGATCTGCCGCGCCTGCGCCGGCTGGCACTGCGGTTCGCTGCGCTTCACGAAGGCGCGGATGCGCCGGATGATCAGCCCGGCGCGCTCGGCCTGGCGCGCTGTTTTCTGCAGCGCCGCGACCAGATCGTCGCGGCCGATCGAGTCGGCGCTGACCCGCGACACCATGCCGTTGCAATAGTTGGTGATGGCCGTGAGCGGCTGGTTCAGTTCGTGCGCCACCGACGAGGCCATCTCGCCCATGGTGACCAGGCGGCTGGTCACCTGCGCCTTCTCGGCCTGCGCTGCGGCCTGCTCTTCGGCACGCAGCCGGGCGGTGATGTCGGTGGCGATCAACATCTGCGCCAGCCGGCCATCGGTCCACTGCAGGTAGCGCGAACGCACGTCGAACCACTTCTGCAGGGTCTGGGCGAAAACCTCACGGGGGTGGTTGCCGGCCTCCGTCAGCTCTTCCGTCGGCAGGCCCGACAGCGGGTCGACCTCGTCGTCGTGCTCGGCGCTAAAGGTTGCGCCGGCCACGCCCCCGGCCAGCAGCTGGTGGCCCTTGGCATCGGCCCCGAACCACAGCCGGTAGCTGCGGTTGACGAACAGCAGTTCACCCTGCTGCACCGACAGCACCGAGACCGACGCGTCCAGACCCTCGAGCACCGTGGTGAAGCGCTCGTGGCTGGCCGAGAGCTGGTCGCGGATGCGCTTGGCCTCGGTGATGTTGGTCATGCTGGTCATCCAGCCCGTTTGCTGGCCTTTCGGGTCGATCAGCGGCGAGACATACATCCGCGCATCGAAGGGCGTACCGTCCTTGCGAACGACCTTGACCTCGATGCCGCCGCTGGGGCTGCGCCCCTGCAGTTCCTGCTGCAGCAGCCGGCTGTTCTCTTCGACGCGGTCGGCCGGCCAGTAGGGGTAGGGCGGCATGCGGCCGACGAGTTCGGGCGTGGAAAAGCCCGTCATCTGGCTGAACGCCGCGTTGACGTAGCTGATGCGCCCCTCCAGGTCCATCGCGCGCATGCCGGTGGGCATGGAGTTCTCCATCGCGCGGCGGAAGTTGGTTTCCTGCACCAGCGCGCCCTGGATCTGCGAGCGGCGGCGCACGTGGCGCCAGGTGCCCAGCAGCATCCATACCGTCAGCACCGACAACGCCACCACCATCCAGAACAGCGTGTTGCTGATCAGGCCGATGGACGTGCGCCAGCCCTGGCCGCGCAACATCAGGCCGTTCATCGGCGGCGTCAACGGGGCGTCGCTGACGATGGGCGCGCGGACTCCCCGCTGCCCCGGCAAGGGGGTGACCGTGGACGACAGCACGGTCTGAGCTTCGTCGATGACGGAGATGACATGGCGCACGGCGACATCGGCGGGCACGAGGTGGCGCACCAACGCCTGGACCGAGTACTCGGCGATCAGCGTGCCCGAAAAACCGCCGCGCTCGATGAGCGGGATGTGCAGCTGGAAGACCGGCGTGCCCGCGCTGTCGACAAAGGCGCGCGAATAGGCGGGCGTGCGGGTCTGCCGGGCCGCGAGGAAGGTCCGTTCCGGCTCGCTGGTCTGGCCAGCGGCGGGCAGGGCGGGTGACGGCGGGTGGCCTGTGGCCGTGACGTTGTAGACCTGCGCCCAGTGGCTGGCCTGGGGCGCTCGGCGCCCGTCGACCCAGGTCAGGTGGGTGATCTCGGGTCGCTCGCGCGTGAAGGCGGCGGCCTGCAGGCCGAAGGCGCGGGGGTCGGCCTCTCGCGTGGCGACCAGGTCGCGCGCCATGCGGTTCAGCGTCTCCTGGTTCTGGATCAGGCGCAGGCCGATCTGCTGCTGGGTGAGTTCCGTGTCACGCTTGACCGACTCGGTTTCACGCTCGATTTCCTCATTGCGCAGATACCAGAAGGCAGAAATGATCGCCGCCAGGAACAGCAACACAGAGAGCAAGGGCCCGAGCGTGGCGAAGCGGTCCTGCCGTGCGGGCGACTGCTTGCGCCACCATTGGCCGAACAGCTTTCGCGCAGGCCCGCGCGGTGGCTGGGACGGAGACGGGGACGGGGCGGGGCTCTTCGGACGCAGCGGCATCACGGCATTATCGGAGCCCGGGCTTGTTTCACGGCGCGCGCTTAATTTCATATTACGGAACAGCTGGCCGCTATTTGAAATTTAGGCGTCTTGTGGGACACTCCGCCGCACTTTCAGAATCAAGCCTTTTCCAGGAGACAAGCCATGTCCGCCATGCCCGAGTCGTTTCACGGCGCTGCCGCCCACGACACCCAGCACGACACAGACAGCCAGGAAACCCGTGAATGGCTGGACGCACTGTCCGCCGTCATCGCCCGGGAAGGCCCCCAGCGCGCGCACTTCCTGCTGGAGCACCTGCTGGAACACGGCCGGCAAAGCAGCATCGACCTGCCTTTCTCGGCCAACACCGGCTATGTCAACACCATCGCGCCTGCGCAGGAGGAGCACAGCCCGGGCAACCTGGAGCTCGAAGGCCGGCTGCGCGCCTACATGCGCTGGAATGCCATGGCGATGGTGGTCAAGGCCAACCGCCTGAACCCCGACGACGGCGGCGACCTGGGCGGCCACATCAGTTCGTTCGCGTCGCTGGCGCACATGTTCGCCGCGGGATTCAACCACTTCTGGCATGCCGAAAGCGCTGAAGTCGGCAAAGAGCATGGTGGCGACTGCCTCTACATCCAGGGCCACAGCGCGCCCGGCATTTACGCGCGCGCTTTCATGGAAGGCCGGCTGACGGAAGAGCAACTCCTCAACTTCCGTCAGGAAGGCGCCGGCAAGGGCCTGTCCAGCTACCCGCATCCCAAGCTGATGCCGGAGTTCTGGCAGTTCCCGACGGTGAGCATGGGTCTGGGGCCGCTGATGGCGATCTACCAGGCGCGCTTCC
>JANPNF010000162.1:0-2312 GCA_031427315.1 Burkholderiales bacterium
GCATGGGCATGGTGCGCCAATGGCAGCAGCTCAACCACGGCAACCGATTGAGTCACAGCTGGACCGAGGCGCTGCCGGATTTCGTCCTGCTCGCGCAGTCGTTCGGGTGGCGAGCGCAGACGGTGTCGCACCCGTCGCAGCTCGTCGCAGCGCTGGCGGAATGTCTGGCTTCGGACGGGCCGTATTTCCTGGACGTGCGGGTCGCACCGCAGGAGAACTGCTTTCCGATGATTGCTTCCGGTCAGGGCCATCAGCATCTGATGTTGGCCGAGGGCCGGTGCCACGAGGAAGCCGCTGCGCCAGCCCCTGGCGTTGCCTGAGCGGCCCCGGCAAGACCCGCCCCACCGCTCGGTTCTTGCTGCCGCCGGGCGCCCGCTGGCCTAATCCTTCCGGTGGCCGTCGGGCGTCATCGCGAACAGCGGCGTCGCCCCTTGCCATTGCGCCTTGCTGCACAGGTTTCTGACGGTGTCGAAGACAACCCGGGAGACGGCCTGGGTCGCCTCCGACATTCCTGCCGTGCGCGAACTGCACAGCGCCATGCTGCGGAAGACCTCCGGTTCGGTGATGTCGGCGGCGATCAGGGAGCCGGCCTTGAGTTCGTCACTCAGCGGCGCGCGCGCCTGTATGGTGGCGCCGATGCCCGCCAGCAGCGTCGATTTCAGGATGTTGATCGACGTGATCTCGGCAACGACCTGGATGAAAGGAAAGCCGGCACCCCGAATCAGACCATCCACGAGCGGCCTCACACCATGGCCGTCTCCGGGCAGGATCAACGGCAAGGCCAACACTTGTTGCAGCGCAAGCTGCCCGTCGACGGGCCGGAACAAGCCCGGCACCGCCACGACCGCAAGGCGCTCACGCACCAGAGGTTGAACTTCGAATTCCGCGAGTTCGCCATCGTCGAACAGAATCGCGAGCATCGTCTGGCTGCGGCGCAACTGCTCCGCAAGGTGACCCGAGAGCTCCTCGGTGATGCGAAGCCAGACGCGGGGAAGGCGAGCCCGGCAGGCGTTGATCAACGGCAGCGCCAGCGCATTCGACACGCTTTGAGGGATCGCCAGCGTCACTTCTCCGGCGGGCCCGTCGAACTCGTCGAGCCCGGCACGCACCGCCATCTGGGCGTCCTTCACCTGCTGCAGAACGGTGCGCGCATGACGCAGAAAAGTCTCGCCGCGTTCGGTCGTGGTGACGCCGCTGCCGGATCGGTGCAGCAGCTTCGCACCGAGTTCTTCTTCGAGGTGGCTGATTTGAAGGCTCAGCGCAGACTGCGCGACGTGCACCTTCGCAGCCGCTTTCGAGATGCTCGCGCTCTCCACGATGGCCACGAAATACCTGAGTTGTCTCAGCTCCATTGCAACCACCTCTTGAGGGCAGTTCCCCGAAGCCGGGATGATGGCATGAGAGCGCCCCAAGGACGACGCGTTGCGGCGGCCGTCCCCCGTGGGGAGTTGAGTCAAGTGGCAAAGCCACATCGACTCAAGAGCGTCCCAAGGACGCCTTGCGATCCAGGGGGAGTCGGCGCCTTGCTACCGCGAATGAACCAGCATCTTCGTCACGGCCGCCTCATCCCACTCGATGCCGCTGCCCGGGCGGTCGGGCACGTGCACCGCGCCGTCCATCACCTCGAACGGCTGGGCGATGAAAGGGTGGGCCCAATCCCGCCACTCAAGCCAGTGGGTCGATTCCGACGCGCGCAGCAAGTGCGCCGAGACTTCCGGGTACAGATGGCTGGAGAGCGGGATCCCAGCCGCGCCGGCAATCGCGGCGCAGCGCATGAACCCGGTCACGCCGCCGATTCGCATCAGATCGGGCATGTAGAGATCGGCGGCATGTGCCTGCACCGCCTTGTAGAAGCTGCGCGGCCCGTACAGGTTCTCGCCGATCTGGATCGGCGTCTTCAATTCGCGCGCGAGTTGCGCACAGCCATCGAAGTTGTCGTAGACGATCGGCTCTTCGAACCACTGCAGACCCTCGCTGTCCAGCGCGTGCAGGCGCACCAGCGCCTCGCCGAGATCCAGGCCCTGGTTGAAGTCGGTCATGATGCGCACGTCGGCGCCAACGGCGGTTCGCACGGCATCCAGTGCAGCGATGTCGGCCCTGATGTTCTCCCGTCCCAGCCGCATCTTGATCGCCGAAAAATTGCCCTCGGCCACGAGCGACAGGGCTTCGTCGCGCAACTGGTCGGGCGGCAGGAGCCACAGCCCGTTGGTGTTGTAGGCACGTACCGGCCCAGTGCTCGCCCCCAGGTACTGTGCAAGTGGCAGGCCGGCCGCCTTGGCGACCGCATCCCAGATCGCCATGTCGACCGCAGA
>JANPNF010000163.1:0-5689 GCA_031427315.1 Burkholderiales bacterium
GATGACCGACTCGCAGCCCTGGTGGCCGGCCGACTACGGCCACTACGGGCCGTTCTTTATCCGCATGGCCTGGCACGCGGCAGGCACTTACCGCATCTCGGATGGTCGTGGCGGCAGCGGCAGCGGCGAGCAGCGTTTTGCACCGCTCAACAGCTGGCCGGACAACGGCAACCTCGACAAGGCGCGCCGCCTGTTGTGGCCCATCAAGGCGAAGTACGGCCGCAAACTGTCGTGGGCCGACCTGTTCATCCTCACCGGCAATGTGGCGCTCGAATCGATGGGCTTCAAGACCTTTGGCTTCGGTGGTGGCCGCCCCGACGTGTGGGAGCCGGCAGAAGACATCTACTGGGGCCCAGAGAAGACCTGGTTGGGCGACGAGCGCTACAGCGGCGACCGTGAGCTGGCCGACCCGCTGGCCGCCGTGCAGATGGGCTTGATCTACGTCAATCCAGAAGGCCCGAACGGCCAGCCCGACCCGCTGGGCTCGGCGCGCGACATCCGAGAAACCTTCGCCCGCATGGCCATGAACGACGAGGAGACCGTGGCACTCACCGCCGGCGGCCACACCTTCGGCAAGAGCCACGGCGCGGTCGATGCGCGGCACATCGGCGTCGAGCCCGAGCGGGCAGGCATAGAGCACATGGGGTTGGGTTGGATAAACGCCTTTGAAACAGGCCACGGCGTGCACGCATTCACCAGCGGCATCGAAGGTGCTTGGACCAAGAATCCCATCCAGTGGGACAACGGCTACTTCGAAAACCTGTTCGGCTACGAATGGGAGCTGACGAAGAGCCCGGCCGGTGCGCACCAGTGGAAGCCCGTGGGCACCACCGGCGACGGCACCGTGCCCGATGCGCATGACCCGAGCCAGCGGCACGCCCCGATGATGACGACCGCCGACATGGCGATGCGCATGGACCCGGTTTACGAAAAAATCTCGCGCCGCTTCATGCAGAACCCGCAGGAACTGGCCGACGCCTTCGCCCGTGCCTGGTTCAAGCTGACCCACCGCGACATGGGCCCGATCTCGCGCTACCTCGGCCCGCTGGTTCCAACAGAAGAACTGATCTGGCAAGACCCGGTACCTGCGGCCTCCCACCCGCTGATCAACGACCAGGACATCGCTGCGCTGAAGGCCAAGATCCTTGCCGCCGGCCTGACGACCTCGCAACTGGTCACCACCGCCTGGGCCTCGGCGTCGACCTTCCGCGGCAGCGACAAGCGCGGCGGTGCCAATGGCGCGCGCATTCGACTCGCCCCGCAAAAGGACTGGGACGTGAATCAGCCGGCGGAACTGGCGAAGGTTCTGGCCACGTTCGAGACTGTTCAGAAAGACTTCAACGCCGCGCAGTCCGGCGGCAGACGCGTGTCGCTGGCAGATCTGATCGTGCTGGGCGGCTGCGCGGCGGTCGAAGCGGCTGCGAAAAAGGCGGGACATGCGGTGTCGGTGCCGTTTTCGCCCGGGCGCACCGACGCCTCGCAGGAGCAGACCGACGCGCATTCGTTCGCGCCACTGGAGCCGACGGCAGACGGCTTTCGCAACTATGTTCGCCAAGGACAGGAAGCGGCAGTGGCCGAGCAGCTCATCGACCGCGCGAATTTGTTGACACTCACCGCGCCCGAGATGACGGTGTTGATCGGCGGCTTGCGCTCTCTCGGGGCGAACGCCGGCGGCGCCAAACACGGCGTCTTCACGAAGCGCACCGATGAGCTGACCAACGATTTCTTCGTCAACCTGCTCGACATGAACACGAAGTGGCAGAAGTCCGCCGACTCGGAGTTCGTGCTGGAAGGCCGCGACCGGAAGACAAACGAGCTGAAGCTGACCGGCACGGTCGTCGATCTGGTGTTCGGCTCCAACTCGCAACTTCGGGCGTTGGCCGAGGTGTACGCCTCCAGTGATTCACAACCGGTGTTCGTGCGTGACTTCGTGGCGGCTTGGAACAAGGTCATGAACCTGGACCGGTACGACGTGAGGTGAGCTGACAGCGATGGCGGTCAAGGTGGTGCGGAGGCCGTCTGACAATCAACGGCCTTTTCTAACCACTGACCCGTCAGAGACCCGACCCCATGAAACAGTACCAGTGCCTGGTGTGCGGCTTCATCTACAACGAGGCCCTCGGCCTGCCCGCTGACGGCATTCCCGCCGGCACCTTGTGGGCCGATGTGCCCGCGAACTGGGAATGCCCGGACTGCGGCGTCTCGAAGGCCGACTTCGAGATGGTCGCGATCTGAGGCGAGGCCGGTGCGTCTGATGCGACGCAGCAGCTCGGCGCCTTGTCAGATCGCCAGCGGATCGACGTCGACCGCCCAGCGCAGGATGCGCCGATCCGCAACGCGCTCTCGCCGCAGCGCGTGCAGTGCGGGCAGCCAGTCGGTCAGGAAACGTTGCAGCGCCTGGCGCGAAGCCGACTCGACCAGCATCTGCATGCGCTCGACGTCGGCCACCCGCGCGATCGGCGTCGGCACCGGCGGGTACAGCGTCACGCCGGCTTGCGCCGCATCGGCTTCGGCCGCATCGGCCACCGCCTGCAGGAAGCCACGGGCCGCGTCGGTGCTGCGGGCCTCGGCGCGCAGCAGCGCCAGGTGGGAATACGGCGGCAGCCCGGCCATGCGGCGCTCGGCCAGTTGCGACTCGGCAAAGGCATTGAAATCATGGCGACACAGCGCGGCATACAGCGCGTGCTGCGGGTGCCAGGTTTGCACCCACATCTCGCTGGCCGCCGCCTGTGCCGCATCGCGACCGGCGCGGCCTGCGGCCTGCATCAACAGCGCAAACAGCCGCTCGGGCGCGCGGAAGTCGCTGCTGAACAGCGAGGTGTCGGGGTTGACGGCAGCGACCAGCGTGATGCGCCGAAAGTCGTGCCCCTTGGTGATCATCTGGGTGCCCACCAGCACATCGACCTCGCCGGCATGCACCGCGCCCAGCTGTGCTTCGAGCGCACCTTTGCCGCGCGTGCTGTCGGCGTCGATGCGGGCGATGCGCACCACTCGGCCATCGGGCTGCGTCAGCAACTCGGCAAGCTGTTCTTCGAGGCGCTCGGTGCCGCGGCCCAGCGGTGAAATGTCGAGGTTGCCGCAGTCGGGGCAGGCGCGCGGCACACGCTCGGTGAATCCGCAGTGGTGACAACGCAGCGTGCGGTCGAGCTTGTGGAACACCCGCCACGCGCTGCAGTGCGGGCAGCCGCTTTTCCAGCCGCAGTCGCCACAGTGCAGCACCGGCGCGTAGCCGCGGCGGTTCAGGAAAACGAGGCTCTGCTCGCCGCGTGCGATGCGCTGCTGCAATGCGGCCAGCAGCGGCGGCGACAGCGCTGCGCTCCCCTTCACCTTCGGCTGCGCATTCATGTCGACCAGCCGCACCGCAGGCAGCGCGCCACCGCCGATGCGCGTCGGCAGCGACAGCCGCACATAGCGGCCTTCGTCGGCGCGCTGCCAACTCTCGAGCGACGGCGTGGCCGAGCCGAGCAGCACCGTCGCGCCTTCAAGCTTGCCGCGGTAGACGGCCAGATCACGTGCCGAATAGCGAGCGCCTTCTTGCTGCTTGTACGACGGGTCGTGCTCCTCGTCGACGATGATCAGCCCGAGGCGCGGCATCGATGCAAACACCGCCAGCCGCGTGCCCAGCACCAAGTCGGCCAGCCCGAGGTGCGCCGCCAGCCAGCTGCGCAGCCGCTGCGCCGGCGTCAGCCCGCTGTGCATCGCGACGATGTGGCGGCCGGCAAAGCGTTCGGCAAAACGGGCTTCGAGCTGCGGCGTCAGGTTGATCTCGGGCACCAGCACCAGCGCCTGGCGGCCCTGCGCCAACGCTTCGGCCGCCGCGCGCAGGTAGATCTCGGTCTTGCCGCTGCCGGTCACGCCGTGCAGCAGCACGGTCGGTGCCGTGGTCGCGTCAGCCGAGCCTTGTGACGCAGCGAGTTCGGCCAGCACCCGGGTCTGCGCGGCGTCGAGTTCGGGCGGGGTGGCAGCCGGTTCGGCCGTCGGTTGCAGCAGCGAGAGCGCCCTGTGCAGCCGCGCGATGCGCTGGCGCACCTGGGTGTCGTCGAGTTTGCGCAGCTCGGGGGGCAGCACCGACAGCGCGACCTCACCGATGCCGCGCTGGTAGTAGGCGGCGGTGAAGTCGACCAACCGGCACCAAGCGGCGCTGAGCGGCGTCAACGAGGTCAGGGCGTGGTGCAGCGGCTTCAGCCCGATGGCCGGGTCGACCGTCGCATCGCCCACCGCCTCGCCCGCCCACACCACGCCGGTGACCTCGCGGGCACCGAATGGCACCCGCACCAGCGTGCCGGGCGGCAACGGCGATTCGGCAAGATAGGTCAACGGCGCCCGCAGCGCGGTGTGCGCCGGGGCATCCACCGCGACCTGGAGGCGGGTGCTTTCAAGCACAGCTGTCAACCCCCGAGTTAAGCGGGAAAGCTAGAGCTTTTCTCAGACTAATCCGGTAAGTCACTGATTTGAATGGTCTTTTCAAGCTGTCCACCCAAAGTGTGGATAACTTTGTGGGTAAGCCTCGCAAAGCGAAGCTAAATCCTTGATTCATCGGGCTCGGCCTTGGTTTGCCCGCTTTCGGAGCAAGGTTCCAGGGTCAATGAAATCAATGACTTAGCAGCGATTAAATAAATACTGCTGCTGCATTGCAGCAGCAGTACCGCGCCACGGCGCGAGCAGGAAAAATGGGGATAAGTCAATGCCTGAGCACTCACTCACCGGAAAATTCAAGCGCTGAAACGCTCAGCGCCCGCTGCGTCGGGTCAGCCGGGCTGCCGCAGGCGGCGCGACACCTCGTGCACTGCATCGACCAGCGCGGTCACGCTCTCCGGCGGCGTGTGCTGGCTGATGCCGTGGCCGAGGTTGAAGATGTGGCTGTCCACCGTGCCATTGCTGTGCACGGGGCCCGGGGCGCCGAAAGCCTCCAGAGTCTTGGTCACCTCGGCGCAGATTTGCTCCGGGTTCGCGAACAGCACGTTCGGGTCGAGGTTGCCTTGCAGCGCGACACGGCCACCGACGCGCTCGCGCGCCGACTTCAGGTTGACGGTCCAGTCCAGGCCCAACACATCGGGTGCGGAATCACCCACGCGCTCGGCCATCTCCTCCAGCCACAAGCCGCCGCCCTTGGTGAAGACGATGTGCGGAATGCGCTGTCCGTCGTGCTCGCGCTTGAGCTTTTGCAGCACACGACGGGTGTAGGCCAGGCTGAATTCCTGGAACGCGCCGTCGGCAAGCACCCCGCCCCAGCTGTCGAACACCATCACTGCCTGCGCACCGGCTTCGATCTGCGTGTTCAGGTACAGCGCCACCGCATCGGCGTTGATCGCCAGGATGCGGTGCATCAGGTCGGGGCGGCGGTACATCATCGTCTTGACGAGGCGGTAGTCGTCGGAGCCCGCGCCCTCGACCATGTAGCAGGCCAGTGTCCACGGGCTGCCCGAGAAGCCGATCAGCGGCACCCGGCCGTTCAAGGCCTTGCGAATCGAGGTGACGGCGTCGAACACATAGCGCAGCTTGGCCATGTCGGGCACCGCGAGTTGCGCCACCGCCGCCTCGTCGCGCACGGCGCGCTCGAACTTGGGGCCTTCGCCGAGTGCGAAGCTCAGGCCCAGGCCCATTGCATCGGGCACGGTCAGGATGTCGCTGAACAAAATTGCGGCGTCGAGCGCATAGCGCTCCAGCGGCTGCAGCGTGACTTCGGTGG
>JANPNF010000164.1:0-11515 GCA_031427315.1 Burkholderiales bacterium
CAACACCCGTGCCTTCAACTCATCTGCGTGCCGGCGCCTTGACGCCCGTGATCCCGTCTGCATGGTGTCCACCTCCGAAATAGGTGGACACCTTCATCGACGCTTCGACGCGAATCAAGATGGGATGGCTGGACGCTTACCACTCTTCAACTCAGATGCTGGTCAATGGCACGCGGCCAGGCAATGACGGTACTGGTCGGACTATTACGGACCTTCTCGGCTACCGCTACGCCATCAACCGCATGACGCAGGGCATCGACATGTCCACGCTGCGCGAGGGCCAGCGCGTTGAATGCACCGTGACCGTGCACCTGCCGAGAGTGCTACGCGCCAAGGCTCTACCCACCAGTTCCGCGCCGGCATGAAGTGAACGATCAAACGCTCAGGAATGCCGTCACTTCTGGGGCGACAAACGACTTCAGGTGAGCGAGACCGCGGTTCCAGCGGTCTGCATCGGGTCGGGATGGTGAGGTCAGCGCCTTGGAGACCGGTCGTTCAACCCCCGGCAGACCGTGTGACCGCTGTCGGCCTCGAAGGCGAACTGGTAGTCCCGGCCACAAGCGGCCCTTGGTGGTCCGCTCGAAGTTTCACCTGCTGGCTGGCCCTGGATGACCGGTTTACGGCCACCAACTTGATCTCCGCTTTGGCTCGTCCCGGCCACTTGCAGTCATACGATCAGCCGAAATTTCTCCCCGCGAACGACCGGTTTCAAAGTACAGCCGCTCTATAGACCCGCGGCAGCTCAAGAACGCAACCAGCGAAGCAGCACGCGGTCGTACTCAATGTGAACTGGCCGAAGCGGCGATTCGCCCGGCGACAAAAGCAGCGCCGCTTGTCCGGCTTCAGCAGTCAATGCGCACCTCGCACATGCCGGCGCGCGGGCACGGGGCCCTGCTGTCCTGCCGCTCCATCGATCCCCTGCAAGATTCCACAGTCTTTCGCTGCGTTTGGTGAAGCGCACTCGGCCCGCAAGGCACGCAGTTGCTTCTCAAGAGCCCGAAGCTCTCTTATGCGGTGGGAAACATGCCCAATGTGCTCGTCCAGCAAGACGTTGACGGCCCCGCAGTCCTCCTGCGGCGCATTTTTGAACCGCAGCAGCACGCGGACCTCGTCAAGTGCCATGTCCAGGTTTCTGCACTGCCGGATGAAACCCAGTAGATCCGCCTGATCCTGCGTGTAGATGCGGTAGTTCCCCTCCGTGCGCTCAGGCACCGGAATCAAGCCCTCGCGCTCGTAAAAACGGATCGTTTCGATGGGTGTTCCGCTGGCCTGGGCCAATTCGCCGATTCGCATAACCATGCTCTCAAAGGTTGCGCTTGACTCTACACCCACTACAGGGTTTTCAATAGCGGCCATGGAACATGATCACAGCGACGACGAAGCCCTGGACGAAGGGCCAGCCAAGGGCTCGGCGTTCAAGAGCCCAGTAGCGCCTCAGCAGGACAGCTGCGGTGCGTGCTGCGGTACGTCGCCGAGCGCTGTGCCATCAGCCAACAGACCGCCGTCGATGGGCGTCCGCTACCGCGTGCCTGCGATGGATTGCGCGAGCGAAGAGTCGGAAATCCGCCGTGCCGTAGAGGGCATCGCCGGCATCCGTTCGCTGACTTTCAGGTTGGGCGAGCGCAGTCTCAGCATCGATGCGGCGCCGGATGTGGCGGAGGCTGCCGCCGCGAGCATTCGACGCACGGGCTTTGAGATCCTTCCGTGGCCTCACGCTTCGGCTGTCCAGGCCGACGGGTCAGCCCCTTCGGATGGCGATGACCACGACGATGGGCATGACCATGACCACGCGCCCGGCACGAGCCTAGGACGCCTGCTCCTGGCGCTGGCTTTGGCCGCTGGCGCTGAAGCCTTGTCCATCCTTGCCCCGGACACCTTGATGTTCAAGGTCCTTGGCATGGTCATCGCAGGGGCTGCCATCGCCTTTGCCGGCCTTGACGTGTTCAAGAAGGGCCTGAGTGCGCTGCTTCATGGCCGCCTGAACATCAACGCGCTGATGGCCGTCGCCGTGGCCGGCGCTTTTGTGATCGGCCAGTGGCCCGAAGCGGCGATGGTCATGGCGCTGTACGCCATCGCCGAGCTCATCGAGGCCAAGGCGGTCGATAGGGCGCGCAACGCCATTTCAGGCTTGGTCGCCATGGCACCCGAGGAAGCCAGCGTCCGCCAAGCCGATGGCAGTTGGACAGCCACACCCGTTGCCTCTGTGGCCGTGGGCTCCATTGCACGGATCCTGCCGGGCGAGCGCGTGCCGCTCGACGGCATCATCACCGAGGGCACTTCAGCCATCGACCAGGCGCCCGTCACTGGCGAGAGCATCCCGGTCGACAAAGCTTCGGGTGATCCGGTCTTCGCGGGCACCATCAACCAAAGTGGCACGCTGAGCTTCAAGGTGACCGCGGCCGCATCCAACTCGACTCTGGCGCGCATCATCCACGCCGTTGAACAAGCGCAAGGCAGCCGCGCGCCGACCCAGCGGTTCGTCGACAGATTTGCCGCCATCTACACGCCGTCCGTGTTTGCGCTGGCGCTGGCTTTGGCCGTGCTTGGTCCGTGGGTGCTGGGATGGGCGTGGCTCGCTGCCATCTACAAGGCACTTGTCTTGCTCGTCATTGCCTGCCCATGTGCACTCGTGATCTCCACGCCTGTGACGGTCGTGAGCGGCCTGTCGTCGGCGGCACGCCGCGGCATCCTGATCAAGGGCGGTGTGCATTTGGAACAGGCGCGGTTGCTCAGGGCCATCGCCTTGGACAAGACCGGCACCATCACCGAAGGAAAGCCCAAGCTCGTCGATTGGAAGGTGCTCGGCGCAGTCGATGCGTCCAAGGTGGAGCACATTGCTGCTGCCTTGGCAGGCCACTCTGACCACCCGGTATCCCGGGCAATAGCCGCCGGCCTCAAGCGCAACGGAGTGGAGGCAAAAAACTTCACAGCGCTTGCTGGCAGAGGTGTGCAAGCTGAAATCGACGGTGCTGTCTATGTGCTTGGCAATCACCGCCTCATCGAAGACCGAGGCCAGTGTTCGCAGGCCCTGGAGGCGACTTTGAGCACCTATGAGCAGGCTGGCCGCACAGTCAGCCTGCTGGCATCCGATGCGGGTCCGCTGGCTTTGTTCGCTGTGGCCGACACCATCAAGCCCACTTCTAAACAAGCCATCGCTGAACTCGTCGCCATGGGCATCGTACCGGTGATGCTGACCGGCGACAACCAGGCCACGGCCGAGGCCATCGGCCGCGATGCCGGACTGACCGAAGTGCGCGGCAATCTGCTGCCCGAGGACAAGCTCGCGGCGATCCAATCGATGCAAGCCCGCTACGGTCCGACCGCCATGACGGGTGACGGCATCAACGACGCCCCTGCGCTGGCACAGGCCGACGTCGGGGTTGCAATGGGCGCTGCCGGCACCGACATCGCCGTGGAAGCTGCGGACGTTGTGGTCATGAATGACGATCTGCGCCGCATCGCCGAGACGGTGCGGCTGTCGCAGAAGACGCACCGCGTGCTGTGGCAGAACATCACCCTGGCCTTGGGCATCAAGGTGGTCTTCTTCGCGCTTGCGGTGTTCGGCAGCGCGACGATGTGGATGGCGGTATTTGCCGATATGGGTGCCAGCCTGCTCGTGGTGGCCAATGGCCTTCGGCTGATGAGGCCGCTGCCTGCCAACCCTGTAGCCAATACACTGCCGTGATGCGTCGCCTGGTGCTCATTTGCATGATGTTGTTGCTGCCGGTCCAGTGGACCTGGGCGGCGACGGCGTCCTACTGTGCGCATGAAACTGGCCTGGCCAGCAACCATTTCGGCCACCATGACCACCAGCACAAGGTCAGTTCCAACGAGGCGACCAAGGATAGTAAGACGGCGCCTGCCGGTCTCGACACCGACTGCCACTACTGCCATCTCAGCACCGCGCAGGCAATGGCGTCCGTACAGGTTATGGTCTTGTCGCGCACCGCATCAACCCTGCCTCCTGATGACCCGCCACTGCGCGGGTCTCACCTCACGTCCGGACCCGAGCGTCCGGACCGATTGCCCGCCGCTTGATTCGGCGAGCTGTCACCACTCCAACTGATCTTCAGTCCCTGACGACTCGCCGAATTCTTCCCGCCGGTTAAACCGCAATCAGGAGAATTCGATGCGATTCAAGACGCTGGCCCTGGCCAGTGCGATGGCTGCGTGCCCATGGCTTGCCCACGCGCAGACCCCCACACCCCCAGCAGATTTGCAGGCGGCCCGCACCATGCTCACGCTGGACGCGGCTTGGCGCCTTGCAGATGCCGCGCATCCCGCGCTAAAGGCCAAGCAGGCGCAGCTGGCTGCGGCTGAAGGCATCCGAGCCGACGCCGGCGCGCCGCTGTACAACAACCCGCAGATCACGCTGGAGAACACGCGCCGTTCGGTGCCTCAAGCTGACCACCGAAGCGAGTGGAACGCAGGCATCGCGCAGACCTTCGAGATCGCCGGCCAGCGTGGGCACCGCCTGGCCGCGAGCGACGCCGCCCTGACGGCACTGCGGGCTGAAATCGACGGCACGCGGATGCAGCTACGGGTCGACGTGGCAGTGGCGTTCTTCCGTGTGCTCGCTCTTCAAGAGCGCGCCGAGGTGGACGAGGAAGCGCTCAGGCTCTTCGAAAGCACCGCCGCGGCCGTGCAGAAGCGCCGCGTCGCTGGGGAGGACACCAAGCTGGATGCCAACGTGGCCGCGGTCGAGGCCGAGCGCGCCCGCAATCAGCTTGCAATAGCACGCGAGCAACTGCTCGAGGCACGCGCCGAACTCGCAACCCGGCTGCAGCTGCCACCAGGCTCTGTCCCGCAGGCGGCCGGTGACCTTGCCGAGAAAGCGTCCACCAGCTACACCTTGGAAGCGCTGCTCTCCGCGGTGGATGCGCAACCCCGACTGCGCGCGCTGTCGGCACGCGAAGTCAGTGCGGACGCCCGCCTCAAGCTCGAACAGGCCAGCCGCTATCCGGATGTCACCGTGGGCTTGAACATGGGTCGCGAAGGGCCCTTCGATGCGCGTGAACGCCTGACCACGCTGACTGTCGCGGTGCCGCTGCCACTGTTCAAGCGCAACGCCGCAGGCATCGGGCAAGCCAGTTCTGAACTCAGCCAGGCCCGTATCGAGCGTGAGGCTGCCCTGCGCGATCTGCGCGCCCAGGTTTACACCCTGTGGGCCAAGGTACAGAGCCTGCAGGCCCGTGTGCGGCGCTTGCAGGACTCCGTGTTGCCGACGCTGGCCGACAACCAGCAGCTTTCCGTCAAATCGCAACGCGCCGGCCAGATCGGCTTGCTCGAACTCATCGTCGTCAACCGGCAGGCACTCGACGCCCGCCGCGACCTCATCGACGCGCTGGGCGACCTGCAGGCCGCCCGCCACACCCTCGAAGCCGCCGCCGGCTGGCCGCAGCCAGGAACCTAACCATGACGTCCCGTTCCACCGTATTTATCCCGTTGCTGGCTTTGCTGCTTGCAGTAGCCGCCTGCACGGGCGGTAAGCCTGACGCTGACGCCAAGACCACTGCTGCCAAGCCCGGCAGCAGCAAAGAAGGCGAGCAAGGCGAGAAAGATGGCATCAAGCTCAGTGCTGAGGAAGCACAGCGCGCCGGCATCAAGCTGGAGACGCTTGCCACCCGATCGCTGGTGGACAGCCTCATCGTGACCGCCACCATCCGCGCCAATCCTGACCGCATCGCCCGCATCGCGCCCCGCGTTGAGGGGCGGGTCACCAGCGTGTCGACTGCCTTGGGTGACCGCGTGCGCGCCGGCCAGGCACTCGCGTCCCTCGACAGTCCGGTGATTGGCGAGGCGGCATCGGCCTTGGTACAAGCGCAATCCTCGCTGCGCGTGGCAGAGGCCGACATCAAGCGTTCGGAGGCGCTCAACGCTGAAGAGATCATCCCCAGGAAGGATTTCCTGCGTTCCAAGTCTGAGTATGAGAAAGCCCTGATCGGACTGCGCGCGTCCGAAGACAGGTTGCGCCTGCTGGGTGTGACGCCGCGCAAGAGTGATGGAACGAGCCCATCCGGCCGCATCGATTCGGGCTTCGCGGTGACCGCACCGTTCGCGGGTGTGGTGATCGAAAAGAAGGCCACGCTGGGACAGCTGGCCACACCGGGCGAACCGCTGTTCGTGGTTGCCGATCTTTCAAAGCTCTGGATTGAAGCCGACCTCGCTGAGGCCGTGCTGGCCCAGGTGCGCATTGGCGCTCAAGCAACGGTCACTGTGACCGCCTACCCCGGAGAGCGCTTCAGCGGGCGTGTCACCTATGTTGCTGCAGTGCTCGACAAGGACAAGCGCACCGTGGCTGCGCGCATCGAGGTCGACAACAAAGACGCGCGCCTGAAGCCTGAGATGTTTGCGACGGCGACGATCGCCACGAACGGCGCCGGGGCGAAACCGCCAGCCGACGCGCTCACAGTGGCTGACGAGTCCATCGTGTTGATGCAGGGCCTGCCATCGGTCTTCGTGTTCGAACGCGGCGGCTATGAGCAGCGGGCCATCGAGCCGGGCGGCAAGGTGGGTGGGCGCACGGTTGTCAAGTCGGGCCTGGTCGCAGGCGAGCAGGTGGTCAGCGCAGGCACCTACGCGCTCAAGGCGCGGGTGCTGAAGTCGCAGATCAGCGACGAACACTGACAGCGGCGCACCAAGGAACCGATCCCCATGCTCAACGCCATCGTCGACGCATCGCTGCGTTACAAAGTTCTCGTGCTCGTCGCCTTCCTCATTCTTGTGGGGCTTGGCGTGCAGGCGTTTCGTCAGGTGCCGGTGGATGCCTTCCCGGATGTGACACCGATCCAGGTCAATGTCTACACCGAGTCGCCCGGACTCGCAGCCGAGGATGTGGAAAAGCTGCTCACGACGCCGATCGAGGGTGCGATGGCAGGCTTGCCCGGCGTTGAGGCAGTCCGCTCGGTCTCATTGTTCGGGCTTTCGTACGTCGGCATCTACTTCAAGGACAACGTCGACATCTATTTTGCGCGGCGCCTGGTCGGCGAGAAGCTGCAGGAGGCCAAGGGCCGCCTGCCGCAAGGCTATGGCGAGCCCGTGCTCGGTCCCAACAGCTCTGGCTTGGGCCAAGTGTTCTGGTACACGATCGAGTCGGCCGACAAGAAGCTGAGCAGCATGGACCTGCGCACCCTGCACGACTGGACGGTGCGGCTGATCCTGCGCACAGCCCCGGGTGTCGATGACGTGGTGTCCTGGGGCGGCGACCAGAAGCAGTACCAGGTGCAGATCGACCCTCGAAAACTCATCAAATACGGTTTGTCGTTCAAGCAGGTGATGGAGCGCCTGGCCGCGAACAACAAGCAGGTGGGCGGGCAGTCGATCACTTTGGGCGCCGAGCAGTACCTGGTGCGCGGGCTGGGGCTGGTGGCGAATACCGACGACATCGCTGGCATCGTGGTGGCCGAGCGCAGCGGCGCGCCGATCTACGTCCGCGACGTGGCCGAGGTTCAACAGGCGGCGGCGCCACGCTTTGGTGCCGTCACGCGCGACGGCAAGGAAGCGGTGCTGGGCATTGCGCTATCGCGGGTGAACGAAAACGCCAAGAGCGTGGTCGATGCTGTGAAGGCCAAGATTGCCATCGCGCAAGCGGCGCTGCCCAAAGGCGTGACGCTGGTGCCGATCTACGACCGCACCGAGTTGGTCGAGAAGGCCTTGCAGACCGCAGAGAGTTCGCTGGTCGAAGGCGCGGTATTGGTCGCGATCATCCTGTTCCTGTTCCTCGGTGAGTTCCGCTCGGCCATCGTCGTGATCGTCACGCTGCCGATGGCGATGCTGATCGCCTTCATCCTGATGCAGCAGTTCGGTGTCTCGGCCAACCTGATGTCGTTGGCCGGATTGGCGATCGGCACCGGAATGATGGTGGACGGCGCCGTGGTGATGGTCGAGAACGCATTCCGCCTGCTCGCGCATGCCAAAGAAGCGGCCAA
Source organism: Burkholderiales bacterium (assembly GCA_031427315.1). Taxonomy (GTDB): domain Bacteria; phylum Pseudomonadota; class Gammaproteobacteria; order Burkholderiales; family Burkholderiaceae_C; genus PBB1. Next base: position 7,929 of record JANPNF010000164.1, read on the forward strand.
AGAAAACGGCAAGCCCATCCAGCAGACCCACCTGATTTTGGAGGCTGCGCGCGAGGTGGTGAACCCGGTCGCGTTCGCGATTTTGATCATCATCGTCGTGTTCCTGCCGCTGTTCTCGCTGACCGGGCTGGAAGGCAAACTCTTCAAGCCGATGGCCTACACCATCACCTTCGCCATGGCGGGCTCGCTGCTGCTGTCGATGACGCTGGTGCCGGTGTTGGCTGCGCTGATCCTGAAGCCCAAGGAAGAGCGGGACACCTTCCTCGTGCGCTGGGCCAAGAAAGCGTACCTGCCGCTGCTGGACTGGGCGCTGGAGCGCAAGAAGCTCGTCGTCGGCTCGGCGATGGTGCTGCTGATCGGATCGCTGGCGGTGTTTCCGTTTCTGGGCACAGAGTTCATGCCGCAACTGCAGGAAGGAACGATCCAGTTTCGCGTGACGGGCATTCCGTCGACATCCCTCGACGAGTCGATCCGCGTGTCGAACGTCGTGAGTGCCGAATTGCACAAGTCGTTCCCGCAGGTGCGCTCAGTGCTTGCAGCCATCGGACGTGCCGAAGGTGGCGAAACGGGCGACGTCAACTACATGGAGGTCAATCTCGACATCAAGCCGCAGTCCGAATGGCCCAAGAAGATCGGATACACCCAGCTGGCCGCCGAGATGCAGGAGGCGCTGGAGAAGGCTGTGCCGACGGCTGTGTTTGGTGCAACGCAACCAATCCAGTCGCGGGTGGAGGAATTGATTTCGGGCGTGCGCGCGACTTTGGCCCTGAAGCTTTACGGTGAAGACCTGGAAACGCTCGACCGCTTGACGGCGCAGTTGAAAGGCGTGCTCAGCAAAGTACCGGGTGCCGCCGACCTCTCGGCGGAGGCCAACAAGGGCAAGCCGCAGCTGATCATCCGGGTCAACCGCGAAGCGGCCTCGCGCTACGGCATCAACGCCGACGAGATTCTTGAGGTCGTGCAGGCCGGCATCGGCGGGCAGGCGGTGTCGACGCTGATCGAAGGCACGAAGCGCTTTGACATTGCCGTGCGGCTCGCCCAAGGCTTCCGGGCCGATCCTGCTGCCATCGCTGCGATTCCGATCCGCACGGGTGAGGGCGCGCTGGTGCCGTTCTCGCAGGTGGCCACCATCGAGCTGGACGAGGGCTACTCATTCGTGCGCCGTGAGTCGTTGCAACGCTACGCCGTGCTGCAGCTCGACGTGAAGGGTCGCGATGTGGACAGTTTCGTCAAGGAGGCCGACGTGCGGATCAAGGAGCAGGTCAAACTTCCTGCCGGCTACTACATGCAGTGGGGCGGCGCGTTCGAGAACCAGCAGCGTGCGCTGGCGCGCCTTGCCGTGATCGTGCCACTGACCATCGGGCTGATCTTCATGCTGCTCTACACCGCGTTCAACTCGGTCCGACATGCCACGCTGATCATTGCCAACGTGCCCTTCGCGATCATCGGCGGCGTGTTTGGACTGTTCATCACAGGCCAGTATTTGTCGGTGCCGTCGGCAATCGGCTTCATTGCCGTGTTCGGAGTTGCAATGCTCAACGGCATCGTGATGGTGTCGTTCCTGAATGATCTGCGCGCCAAGGGCTTGGCAGTTCGAGAGACCGTACGGCAAGGGGCGGCACTGCGATTGCGGCCAGTCCTGATGACCGCTTCGGTCGCGATCCTTGGACTGATTCCGATGCTGTTGTCCACGGGGGTCGGCGCCGAGACCCAACGTCCTCTTGCCACCGTCGTGGTCGGAGGCTTGTTGACATCGACGGCGTTGACGCTGCTGCTCTTGCCTCTGATCTATGAATGGTCAGAGCTGCGCGCTGAGGCGCGGCGCGCGCGCGCCGAAGCGACTCTGCAGGGAGCTTGACATGGCACTGACCCACATCCTGGGACTGACCTTGATACCGGTGGCGGCGACCGTCCTCGGTGGCGCCATCGCCACGGTCAAGGTTCCGAGCGACAAAACCCGAAGCTTGGTGCAGCACTTTGCCGCCGGCGTGGTCATGGCCGTGGTCGCGGGGGAACTGCTCCCGGAGATGACCCGCGAGCACCGCCCGCTTGGTGTGTTGATCGGGTTCGTCCTTGGTGTGGCCCTGATGCTCGGCGTCAAAGCCTTGACCGAGCGCATCGAACGCAGCAACGAGCAAGCTGCGGAGAGTGGACCGGATCGCAAGACCGGGCTGTTGATCGCGGTGGCCATCGACGTGTTTCTGGACGGCCTGCTGATTGGCGTCGGCTTCGCGGCGGGCGAAAGGGTAGGCACGCTGCTGGTGGTCGCCCTGACTCTGGAACTGCTCTTTCTCGGCGTCTCCGTCGCGGCCAGCCTGACTGAAGCGGAGGTCGGCCGTGCACGCACGATGCTGACGGTTTCCGGCTTGAGCGCGCTGGTCATCGTCGGGGCGTCGCTGGGCGGGTCACTGTTGGCGGGGCTGTCTGGTCTCGCGTTGGAGATCGTGCTGTCTTTCGGCGCTGCGGCGCTGATGTACCTCGTGATCGAAGAGCTGCTGACCGAGGCCCACGAGGTCAAAGAAACGCCGTTGATCACCGCGTCGTTCTTCGCCGGCTTCGTTGCGCTTTACCTGCTGGAGTTGATGGCGTGAGCCGCCACCCAGTGCGCGCCTTTTCTTTCAACGGGGGCATGAGATGAAGGAAATCAAAGCTTACGTCCATCGCAGCCGGATCGCCGACGTGATTGCTGCCGTCAAGGCCACGGCAGCCTGGGGCTCGGCCCTGAAGGCACGTGGCCACAACCTGGCGGTCTACCTGGTCAAGGGGTCGCTGATGGCGCCGGATCACGAGGACCGGCACTACTCGATGGACCTGGGCGACGAGGTGGTCAGCGAATACAAGCTGGAATTGCTGTGCGAAGACGCCGAGGTGGATGAATTGCTCATTGCCATCTGCTCAGCAGCCCGCACCGGGCAGCCCCAGGCCGGCTGGGTCACCGTCAGCGACCTTGTGTCGGCGACGCCCATCTGTTGAAGCCATGCACCACGCAGCAAAGGCCGAAGGACCGGCTTGTGCAGGCCTGTGATACTCATCGTGTCACTGGGGAGTAGCCGCTCTTCGCCCGAAGAGGCTGACGTCAACACACTTGGCCCGCAGGCCATGGCGTCAGCGGTTTCTTGGCTTGGCAAGACCTTTGACCATTTCGCCTCTGCCCTGGCCGGGGAAGCGATGTGGTCATCCGTTTTCGTACCGGCCGGGGAACCAGTCATGGAAGCGCTTCTTGTCTCCACCGGCGTTGTCGCCCTCGCCGAAATCGGCGACAAGACGCAGCTGCTTGCGTTCATCCTCGCGGCGCGCTTCAAGAAGCCCTGGCCGATCATCGCCGGCATCCTGTGCGCGACCATCGTGAACCATGGGCTGGCAGGTGCCCTGGGTGCATGGATCACTTCGGCTGTCAGACCTGGGGTGCTCCGCTGGGTATTGGGCGCGTCGTTCATCGGCATGGCCATATGGACGCTCATCCCCGACAAGATCGAGGAGGAAGAGACGCACGTCGCCAAGCGCTTTGGTGTCTTCGGCGCGACCCTGCTCACGTTCTTCCTGGCCGAGATGGGGGACAAGACGCAGATCGCAACCGTGGCCATGGC
>JANPNF010000165.1:0-4614 GCA_031427315.1 Burkholderiales bacterium
TGGGACATTGGTGCGGCCATTCGCGACAACAAGTTAGAGTTCCTGGCCTCGGATGAATTGCGGTCATTCGGTTATCTCTAGGCATAAAAAGTTGACGCCGCACCGACTGCCACGTCGAACATCGTTGATATGCCCAACTAGAACAAGACGGAGCACTTCACACCGGCCGGAATGTCTCCCTTGGGGTTGGGCAGGTCGAGACGGGCCCGGAAGGTGCCGCTGGCGGAATCGACGACCCGGTCGACCACCGACACCGTGGCCGTGTACTGGCCAGACAGAGGTGCCTCAGTTGTGATTTTAGCGGGTGCGCCGACCTTCACCTTGCCAAACAAGCCGACTGGCAGCACCACGTCGATGCGCAGCGGATTCACCTGCGCCAGCTTCAGGATCGCGCGCGCGCTCTCGCCGGCCTGCGCGATCTCGCCGACCTGCTGCAATCGCTCGGTCACCACGCCATTGATCGGGCTGCGGATGCGGCGCTGTTCGAGCGTTTCCTGCAATCGCCGCTGTTCCAGCTCGGCAAGTCGGCGGTTGTCCTGCGCCTCGACCACGCTGGCCTCGGCCAGCGACAGCTCGGCGGCGGTGTCGTCGCGATCCTGAGCGGCGATGAATTTCTCCTGAACCAGGTCTTCCCGGCGCGTCAGCTTGGTCTTGGCGGCCTGGCGACGGCTCTCGGCGGTTTTCACCTGACCTTCCATCACCGCGCGGTAGCGTGCCGCATCGAGCGCTGCGCGGTCAGCGGCGCTTTCGAGATCGACGAGCACCTGCCCCTTGCGAACCTCGGCCCCGCGGTCCACGGTGATGGCATCGATGCGGCCTTCGACCACGCTGCGCAACTCGACGCGCTGCGAGGGTTCGATCAGGCAGGCGTAGCCGCTGGTCGGCACCGCGGTGGCGCTCTGTGTGGCCGCGCAGGCCATGCACAGCGTGGCCCAGGTCAAAGGCGAGGGGGGGAAGGACGCATTGAATTTCATGGTGTCGGAGTCGGCTTGGTCCTCAAAGGGGGTCGCCGGAAAAGCCCATCGATCGTTCGAGTTCACGATCTTGCCGCAAGGTGTCGCGCCGGGTGCGGGCGTGCATTCGTTCCGCCCGGCTCTGCGCCGCGCGCCGACATTGAACCACCCAAGCGGCAGGAACTGCGTCGTTGAGTTGATTCCAGCGAACCAGCGCGTCGTGCGAGGTGCCGCCGTGCTGCGTGAACAGATCGTCGTCGATCGCGATCATCGCCACGCACTGCCCAGGCTGGCCCTGGCGGGCGCAGCGGCCGAGCAGTTGCCGGTCGATGCGCGGCGATTCGTGGTATTCAGTCAGGATGACGAACAAACCCCCCAGCGCCTCCACCCCATCGCCGAGCGAGATGTCGGTGCCGCGGCCGGCCATGTTGGTGGCCACGGTGACCGCTCCGCGTTGACCGGCCTGTGCGATCACCTCGGCCTCGCCGGCATCCTGACGGGCGTTGATCACCGCATGCGGCACGCCCATCGCGTTCAGCCGCTGGCTTAGCGCCTCCGATGCCTCTACCGATCGCGTGCCGACCAGCACAGGCTGCCCTCGGGCCTGTCGCGATGCAATTTCGTTGGCTACCGCCTGCCATTTCTCGTCACGGTAGCGCGACACCAGGTCAGGCAGGCGGCGCCGGGCGCTGGGGCGATGGGTCGGTATCGACACCGTGTCGAGTCGGTACACGACCGACAGTTCGCCAGCCATTTCCCGCGCAGTGCCGGTCATGCCCGACAGGCACAGGTAACGCGCAAAGAAACGCTGGTAGGTGATGCGTGCCAGCGTCTGCGTGCGCTCCGACAGGGCCACGCCCTCCTTGCACTCGATCATCTGGTGCAGACCCTGCTCCCAGGTGCGGCCGGGCAGCACACGCCCGGTGTACTCGTCGATGATCTGCACCGCCCCCTCGCCATCGACGAGGTAGTGCTGGTCGCGAAGGAACAACCGCTGGGCCCGCAGCGCCTGCGTCATCAGGTGTTCGCGCACATGAAACGCGCGCCACGGCCCGCCCCAGCCTGCGGTGGCCGCCGTGACCCTGTCGCGGCCGGTGCGCGTTAGCCGCACATCGCGGCGTGACTCGTCGAGCAGGTAGTCCTCGTCGGGCTGGAGCGTGACTGCCAGCGCGAGCGCGCGTGGTAGCTCCTCGGCGTTCTCCACCGGTCCAGCCTTGACCGCGAGGATCAGCGGTGTGCGGGCTTCGTCGATCAGGATGCTGTCGGCCTCGTCGACGATGGCGTAGTGCAGGCCACGCAGCACCGGCGGAGTCGACAGCGCGCCGAAGAGTTGCCGCCCGCGCAGCTGCGCCACGCTGGCCCGGCCGCCCTCGGCGACCCGGTCGCGCAGGTAGTCGAACACCATCTCCTTGCCGGTGCAGTAGGCGATGTCACAGGCGTACGCAGCGCGCTTTTCCTCAGGTGTCTTGCCGTGTATCACCACGCCCACACTGAGGCCGGCGAAGCTGAACAGCGGGGCTTGCTTCTCGGCATCGCGTTCAGCCAGGTAGTCGTTCACCGTGACCACGTGCACCGGCACACCGGCGCTGGCAACCAGGCAGGCCGCCAGGCCGGCCGTCAGCGTCTTGCCTTCACCGGTCTGCATTTCTGCAAGGCGTCCGCGCACCAACGTGGCAGCACCGACCAGCTGCGCCGGATAGGGGCGCATGCCCAGCGACCGGGCAGCGGCCTCGGCCACCAGCAGCAGGGCGTCGTGCAAGGTTGCACGGTGCTTGCGCTGCATGGCAGCAGGCGCCGCGGCACGCAGGTGGGCAACCAGGGTGGCGTCGTCGAGAGCGGCCAGCTTAGTCGCGCTTTGTGCCGCGCGGCGGTCGACTTCGGCGATCTCGCGCGCCGCGCTGCTGGCCAACAGCCGGCGGCCGCTGGCCAGCACCCCCAGTGCCCACTGATCGGCCAGGTGAACCGCCTTGTCCTCGCGCTCCGGAAATGCGGTGCGCGCGAGTCGCAGCGACGGCGTCATCAGCACGGTCGACATGGCGCCAGGCTCAGGTGTTGAACTGCGACAGGAACAAGCGCCGCACCGCGCGGCCCAGGCGCCAGGCGATCGGCTCGGGGTCGTGCGCGAAGCGCACGTGCACGCGGCTGCCCAGAAAGTCGTGCGGCACGTTGGCAGGCAGCAGCAACTCGAATTCAAACACTGACTCCAGCGTGGCCAGGCCCTTGTCGTCGCGTGGATCGGTCTGCTCGGGACCGCCGCCCTTGCTGCCGAGCGCCGGGCTCGGCAACTGGTGCACCGCGCCTGGCGTGCTGCGGGTCAGGCTGGCCTCGAAACGCGACGCGGTGTCCTGCACCAGCCGGACCTCGACGCCGCGGGTTTCGAGCCGCACCGGATCGACCTCGCTTTGCGGCACCACCAGGCGCACCAATGGCGCCTCGGGCGTGTGCAAGTAGCCCACCACATCGCCTTGTTTCAGGTAGCGCCCGGGCAGATCTTCCGGCGATTGCACGAGCAAGGTGCCCGCCGCATGGGTGCGCAGCGTGAGGCGGCGCGCATCGTCCTGCAGGCGTTCCAGCGAGGCCATTTCGCGGCCCAGTTGCTGCTCCAGCTGCTGTGCCTTCGCCTGCGACTGGCCCCAGGCGGCGTCGTACTGCGCACGCATTTCTTCGGCCTTGGCATCCTGCACCGCGATGCGTGCGGCCAGGCCGGGCTCCACCATGTCGACCACGGCCGCGCCCGAGTCCAGCGCCGACCCCGGCTGGGCCAGCAACTGGCGCACGAAGCCCGCGCTTTCCGCCCGCACGATCGCATGCTCGGGCAGCCACAACACACCGGTGGCCATCGTGTGGTGCGGCAGCGGAACGACGAAAAGCAGCAGCGCAACCAGGCCCAGCCCCGCGCCCATCACACCGCGTACGCGCGGGCCCCGATCGGCAAACTGCGGCCCGGTCAGCAGCGCCTTGGCGCCCTTGATCAGAGGCCAGATCACGCTTTGCGTCACCGTCCAGATCGCCAACATGACGCCGATCACGAAGAACTGCGTCGCCACGAACAACGAGATCGAGAACGAGATGATCAGGCGGTAGACATATGACACCGGCGCATACATTAGGAACCAGCGCTTTTCGCCTGGCGTGGCCTGCGGTGGCTCGGTTCGCTTGACGCCGAACACGAAGCGTTCGGCCAGGTATTGCCAGTAGCGGTTGGCTCGGCTGCCGAGGTTGGGCGCCTCGATGATGTCGATCAGGATGTAGTAGCCGTCGAAGCGAAGCAGCGGATTGGCATTGAAGAACAGCGTCGTGACACTGGCGAGCACAGCCACGTTATAGGCGATGCCACGCGGTGTGCCGGGCTCGAGCAGAAGCCAGGCATAGAACGCCAGCGCGGCCACGAACAACTCGCCCAGCATGCCTGCGGCGCCCACCAGGGCGCGCTGCCATTTGTTGACGAAGGTCGAAGCGTTCGACGCATCGACATATGGCACCGGGTACAGCACCAGCAGCATCACACCGGTTTCATGAACCTCGCCACCAAAGGCCTTGCAGGCCAGCCCGTGGCCGAACTCGTGGACCAGCTTCACCAATGGAAACAGCAGTGCCAGCATCAGCAGGTTGTCTGCGGCCAGCTGACCGTGCACGACGTAATTTTCGCGGCCTTGGAGCA
>JANPNF010000166.1:0-3036 GCA_031427315.1 Burkholderiales bacterium
AGCGGTGCTGGCAGTGCATGCCTCACCCGCGCTGCTCGACTACTTGCAGGCGCTGATCGCCGCGACACGGTCCGGCGCCTGGTTTGTCGAGGGCCTGAGCCCGCGTGCCGGCATCGCGGTGCTGCGCGCGGCGAAGGCGCACGCGCTGCTCGACCGGCGCAGTCACGTGGCGCCCGACGACATCCAGGCGATCCTGGTGCAGACCGCCGCGCACCGCCTGGTGCCGGTGGCCAGCGCCGGTCGTGGCCGTGCCGAACAGGTGCGCGCGATGATCGAAGCCACCGCACTGCCGTGAACCCGGTGGCGACGGCCCGCGGCCCTTTGCGTCGCCGGATCAATGCCTGGTGGCAGGCCCGCTCGCCGCGCACCGACAGCCTGCTGCTGACGCAGCGCAACGTCTACATCCTGCCCACCCGCGGCGGCCTGCTGTTTTGCTTCACGCTGGGTGTGCTGCTGATCGCCTCGATCAACTACCAGCTGAACCTGGGCTATGTGCTGACCTTCTTGCTGACAGGCAGTGGCGTTGTGTCGATGCACATGACGCACAACACGCTGCGTGGCCTGACGCTGCACCTTCGCCCGCTCGCTCCCGCGTTCGCTGGCGACACTGCTCTGCTCGAAGTCGTGTTGTCGAACCCGAAAGGCACGCGCTACGGTGTCGGCATGGGGCTGCGCGTGGATGACAGAGAAGCGAAGTCGCTGAGCTACACCGATGTGCCAGCCGGTGGACAAGCGGTGCTGCACCTGGGCTTCGTGCCGGCAACGCGTGGGCAGCACACCCTGCCCACGGTGACGGCCGAAACGCGCTTCCCACTGGGGCTGTTTCGCGCGTGGGCGGTGTGGCGGCCGGCTACGCCGCTGCTGGTCTATCCCCAACCCGAACGTCCAGTCAGCCCTCTGCCGCCCGCGCGCGGCGTCGCGGGCGGACCGCTGCGCTCACGCACCAGCAGCGGCGGCGAGTTCGAAGGCATACGCCCGTATCGCCGCGGCGACCCGCTGAAAAGCGTGGCTTGGAAACGGTCGGCCCAAGCGATGGCCAGCAGCGGCGAGCTCATCAGCCGCGACAGCAGCACGCCGAGCCAGCAACAGCTGTGGCTGGACTGGCAGTTGGGCGGCAGCGGCGATGCCGAGGCGCGGCTGTCGCGCCTGACGGCCTGGGTGCTCGAAGCCGATCGCCGCGACGCCGCCTGGGGCCTGAGTCTGCCCGGCCGCGAGATCGAGATCGGCCAGGGCACGGCGCATCGGCAACAGGGCCTGCAGGCACTCGCGCTGTGGGCCGCCTGACCGCAGCCGCATGAACAGCATCGTCGCAATCGAGTCGCTGCCCAGGCGCCGCCGCATCGGCTGGCCCGGGTGGCAGCACCTGCCACGCGAGGCGCGCGACACGTTGTTTTTGCTGGCGGTGATCGGCTGGACCTCGCTGCCGCACCTGGCGCATCTGCCCCCCTGGTGCGCGGTGCTCACCGCTGGCGTGCTGCTGTGGCGCGCGCGGCTGGCGCTGGCCGGTGCGGCGCTGCCAGGGCGCTCGGTGCTGGTGGTGGTGCTGGTGCTGGCCGCCGGGCTCACTTACTGGTCGTTCGGTTCGCTGCTGGGCAAAGAGCCCGGCGTGACGATGGCCGTCGCGCTGATGGCCTTGAAAACACTGGAACTGCGCGCGCGCCGCGATGCCTTCGTGGTGTTCTTCCTCGGCTTCTTTTTGATCCTCACGCACTTTCTGTATTCGCAGAGTCTCGGCGTCGCCGCCATGATGTTGCTGTCGATCTGGGGGCTGCTGACCGCGCTGGTGCTGGCCCACATGCCGGCCGGAACACCAAGCCTGCGCACCGCGGCTGGCCTCGCCGGCAAAACGGCCGCGCTGGGTGCGCCGCTGATGGTGTTGCTGTTCGTGCTGTTCCCTCGCGTCGGGCCGTTGTGGGGCCTGCCACAAGACGGGTTCGCTGGCACCGGGCTGTCCAACGTGATGAGCATGGGCACGGTTGCCGCGCTCGCGCAGGACGACAGCGTGGCCTTGCGCATCCGCTTCGACGGCGCGCCGCCGCCGTTGCAGGACATTTACTTCCGCGGGCCGGTGCTGGGGCATTTCGACGGACGCGACTGGACACCGCAGAAACCGGGCTTTCCGCCTGCGATGACGCCACGCGCCGAGCTGCGCTTGCAAGGCCCGCCGATCGGCTACGAGATGACGCTGGAGCCGACACGGCTGACGGTGCTGCCGATGCTCGAAGCCAGCGCCGAAGCGCCGCAGATCGAAGGCCTGCGCTTGACCCAGACCGATGACTTGCAGTGGGTGTCGGACCGCGCGCTGTATGAGCGGCTGCGTTTCAGGGGCGCGGCCTACCTGCGCTTCCAGCACGGGCCCCTCACCCCCATGGTCGGCCTGCAGGACTACATCGACCTGCCGCCGGGCCACAACCCGCGCACGCTGGCATGGGCCGCGGCGATGCGCAAGGACCCGCGTTACGCCGAGGCCGATGCAGCCACCTTGGCCGCGGCACTGATGGCGCACATCCGCAACGACCGTTATGGCTACACGTTGACGCCGGGCCTGTACGGCGAGAACGACCCGCGCACTGCCATCGACGAATTCTGGCTCGATCGCAAACTCGGTTTCTGTGAACACTATGCCGCTGCCTTCGTGGTGCTGATGCGCGCACTCGACGTGCCGGCGCGCGTGGTCACCGGCTACCAGGGGCTGGACCCGACGCCGGTCGATGGTTACCGCATCGTGCGCCAGAGCTACGCCCACGCCTGGGCCGAATACTGGCAATCCGGTGTCGGCTGGGTTCGCGCCGATCCGACCGCCGCCGTGGCACCCGATCGCGTGCTGCGAAGCCGCCCGCTCGCCACCCAGCCGGGCCTGGTCGCTGGGGCCCTGAACAACTTCAACCCGCAGTTGCTGGCCAACTTGCGCAATGGCTGGGAAGCCATGAACAACCGCTGGAACCAGTGGGTGCTGAGCTATTCGCGTGGATCGCAGTTCGACCTGCTGAGGCGGCTGGGCTTCGATGCGCCGAGCTGGGAAGACCTGGCGGTGCT
>JANPNF010000167.1:0-12782 GCA_031427315.1 Burkholderiales bacterium
GCTGCTGCACGAAATGCAAAAACGTGACGCCAAGAAGGGCATCGCGTCACTGTGCATCGGTGGTGGCATGGGAGTTGCCCTCACGATCGAACGCTAGATTTCAACGATTTTCAATCACGTCAATACCAGAGAAAGAGGAACACAACATGAGCAAGAAAGTAGCTTACGTCACCGGCGGCATGGGTGGCATCGGAACCGCCATCTGCCAGCGCCTGCACAAGGAAGGCTTCACCGTGATCGCCGGTTGCGGCCCGACCCGCGACCACGCCAAGTGGATCGCCGAGCAGGCCGCGCTGGGTTACACATTTCACGCCTCCGTCGGCAACGTCGGCGACTGGGACTCGACCACCGCCGCCTTCCAGAAGGTCAAGGCCGAAATCGGCCCGATCGACGTGCTGGTCAACAACGCCGGCATCACCAGCGACGGCATGTTCCGCAAGATGAGCCGCGACGACTGGCACGCGGTGATCGAGACCAACCTCACCAGCCTGTTCAACGTGACCAAGCAGGTCATCGAAGACATGCTTGAAAAAGGCTGGGGCCGCATCGTCAACATCAGCTCGGTCAATGGCGAAAAAGGCCAGTTCGGCCAGACCAACTACTCCGCCGCCAAAGCCGGCATGCACGGCTTCACGATGGCGCTGGCGCAGGAAGTGGCCAACAAGGGCGTGACCGTCAACACCGTGAGCCCGGGCTACATCGCCACAGACATGGTCAAGTCCATCCGCCAAGACGTGCTCGACAAGATCATCGCCGGCATCCCCGTCAAGCGCCTGGGCACCCCAGACGACATCGCGTCGATGGTGTCGTGGGTTTCGTCCGATGAATCCGGCTTTGCCACCGGGGCGGATTTCTCGGTGAATGGTGGGTTGCACATGGGGTGAGGCGCCGGGATTGCCCAACTCGTCAACGCCCACACCAGCACGAATTTTTTTCTTCTTTGCGCTGCGGGTCGCGATGGACGAGTGGGGCATCTTCTGCAAAGCCAGTTCAATATGGCATCCTCAGAGCCACACACCTGTACGGAGGCAACATGACTCTCGCTCATGACCTAGCGGTGGAAGTTCTCGACCTTCCGCCTGAAGAGCGTGCCCGCATTCTTGAGTTGCTGATTGCCAGTTTCGAACCGAAGTCGACTGCACAAAGGGCCTGGTTGAGTCTTGCTGCGCGCCGACGAGAGGATGTGCGCAGCGGCAAGGTGGCGATGGTTCCCGGTGATGAGGCATTGGCGCGAATCAGATCACGGCTCGAGTGATCTACTCGATTCATCCCGACGCCGAGGCTGAACTCGGGGATGCGGCTGCGTATTACGCTGCTCACGCCAGCGCAATGATCGCGTTGGCTTTCCTTGCCGAGTACGAGCGTGTTCGAAACCTGCTTATCGAGAACCAGCAGCGCGGGCCGCGTGTCGGGGAGGGCCTGCGCGCCTTTCACTTTGATCGCTTTCTCTCCACCGTGATTTACGAGGAAGACCCAATCAGCGGCCCTCAAACTTTCGCCGTTGCCCATCAGAGTCGAGAGCCCGGATACTGGAACGACCGAATTTGAGTGGGGTTCAAGGACAGTGATGGTTGCCGTTTCGTTGGTGCTTACTTCAAAGACGCAATTGCGTGCCGGGATCGCACTCGGAGCGGATCAGTTGCCTCGCCACACCGGCCAGCGTCTGTGCATCCCCATCTGGCGGCTCCACCTGCACCGCATCGCCAAACCCGGCGAAATTGCGCTGCATCGACGTCAGGTAGACCGGGTCGTAGTGGGTGACCAGCAGCTCGCGCACCACACCTTCGATGCCGCCTGAGGTGGCGGCCGCCTGCCACTGGTTGATGACTTCGTTGCCGCGCAGCGCACGCAGGGCGTCGAGCCTGGCGCAGAAGGTGGGCACGTCGTTGACGAAGAAGTCGTAGTCGGCCATCAGCAGTGCCACACGGGCATCGGTCGGCAGCTGCAGGTGGACGCACGGTGACGCGCGCATGCATTCGATCAGCCGCTCGGGCACGCGCAGTTCGCCGACCTTGCGGCTTTCGCTTTCCACCCACACCGGTTGTGCCGGATCGAAATGGCGCATCGCGTCCCACAGGCGCGAATCGAACTGCTTTTGCGACGGTTGCGGGCTGCCGGGCACGAGGCCCAGCACCGAGCCGCGGTGATTGGCCAGCCCTTCTAAATCGAGCACCTGCGCGCCTTGCGCCTGCAGCGCTGCGAGCAGGCGGCTCTTGCCCGAGCCGGTCTTGCCGCACACCACCCGAAACCTGAACTGCAGCGGCTGCACCTCGAGCGCTGCCATCACTGCGCGCCGAAAGGCGAGGTAGCCGCCTTCGACCACCTGCACGCGAAAGCCGATCTGGCTGAGCACCAGCGACAGCGCCCCGCTGCGCTGCCCGCCGCGCCAGCAGTAGACCAAGGGCTGCCAATGCTTCGGCTTGTCCATCACATGGCGTTCGATGTGCAGAGCGACGTTGCGGGCGACCAGCGCCGCACCGCGCTTGCGTGCGACGAAGGGCGAAACCTGTTTGTATTCGGTGCCGACCAGCGCCCGCTCGGCGTCGTTCAGGCTGGGCCAGTTGACCGCGCCGGGCAGCCGGTCGAGCGCGAACTCACCCTCCGATCGCGCATCGATGACGGTGTCGTACTGATCGAGCCGCGCCAGGCACTCGGCGGCGTTGACCGGGGTCAGCGACATCGACTGAACCGCTGGTGGTCAGGCCGCGATCGCATCGAGCAATTCCGTCTCGATCGAGATCTGCGTGCGGTTGTGGCGCAGCGCGGCGCCGTCGATCAAGAAGGTGTCTTCAGCGCGCTCGCCCAGCGTGGTGATCTTGGCGAGTTGCAGATTGATCTGGTGCTGCGCCAGCACGCGGGCGATCGAATACAGCAGGCCGGAGCGGTCGCTGGCCGACACACTCAGCAGCCAGTTCTGTGCGCGCTCGTCTGGCCGCAGCGTGATGCGCGGCGTGAGAGGAAACGACTTCACGCGCCGCGACAGGCGGCCCCGGCTCGGCTCGGGCAACGCGCCTTCGGCATCGAGCGCGCGGCTGAGTTGGGTCTCGACCAGCGAGATCAGATCGCGGTACTGCGCGGCAGGGGCGCCGTCACGCGACGCTTCGAGCTGCGGGTTGATGACCTGGAAGGTGTCCAGCGCATATCCAGATTTTGTGGTGTGCACTTTCGCTTCGAGGATGTTGAAGTACGCGCTGTCGAAATAGCCGCAGATGCGCGCGAACAAATCGGCGCGGTCGCGCGCGTAAACCACCACCTGCAGCCCTTCACCGACCGGCGAGACGCGGGCCTTCACCACCGGCCGCTCGGACTCAAGCTGCGCATGCAGCGAACGGGCATGCCAGGCGATCTCACTGACGTCGTGGCGGGCGAAGTAGCTGATCGACAGCGTTTCCCACAAAGGCGCTTCCACGTGGGCCGGCTGCAAGGCCAGGTTCAGCATCTGCCGGGCTTCTTGCTTGCGTGCATCGATCTCGGCATCGAGCTGCGGTTGTGCGCCACCCAACGCGCGCAAGGTCGCGCGGTACAGGTCTTCAAGCAGCTTGCCCTTCCACGCGTTCCACACCTTCGGGCTGGTGCCGCGGATGTCGCTCACCGTCAGCAAGTACAGCGCAGTCAAGCGACGTTCGGTGCCGACGAGCTGCGCGAATTTATGGATCACCACCGGGTCGCTCAGGTCTTCTTTCTGGGCGATGCGCGACATCATCAGGTGCTGCTTGACCAAAAATTCAATCAGCTCGGCGTCGTCGTGCCCGATGCCGTGGTCGCGGCAGAAGCGCCGGGCTTCCACCGTGCCGAGGGCGGAATGATCGCCGCCGCGGCCCTTGGCAACATCGTGGAACAGCGCCGCCACGTACAGCGTGTAGGGCGTGTCCCACTGCATCGCCAACTGCGAGCAGAACGGGTATTCGTGGGCGTGTTCCGGGATAAAGAAGCGGCGCATGTTGCGCAGCACCATCAGGATGTGCTGGTCCACGGTGTACACGTGAAACAGGTCGTGCTGCATCTGACCGACGATGCGCCGAAACACCCACAGATAGCGCCCCAGCACGCTGGTTTCGTTCATCAGACGAAACGCGTGCGTCTGCCGCGTCGGCGACTGCAGGATCTTCATGAAGGTGGCGCGGTTGACCGGGTCGCGCCGGAACTCGGCGTTCATCAGATCGCGGGCGTTGTACAGCGCGCGTAGCGTGCGGGTCGACAGGCTGGTGATGCCACTGGTTGACTGGTAGGTCAGGAAGGTGGCCAGGATGGCCTGCGGCTGGCGTTGATAGAGGTCGTCGCTGACGACTTCGAGCATGCCGTCGCGATCAAGAAAGTTCGCATCGATTGGGCGCATCGGCGCGTTCTGCAAGCCGGAGATCCGCTCTTCGATGTTGAGCATCAGGATCTGGTTGAGCTGCACCACCGCCTTGGCCGTCCAGTAGTAGCGCCGCATCAGCACCTCGGAGGCGCGCTGGCCCTCGGTGGCGCGCTGGCCCTCGGTGGCGCGGTAGCCAAAGCTGTCGGCCACGGCGCCCTGCAGGTCGAACACCAGCCGGTCTTCGCGCCGCCCGGCGACCAGGTGCAAGCGAACGCGGATCAACTTCAGCACGCCCTCGTTGCGCCGCAACTGCTTGACCTCGAACGGCGTCGCCAGACCGCTTGCTGCCAGCTCGACCCAGTTGCGCCCCAGGCCGGCGGCTCTGGCCACCCACAGGATCACCTGCAAGTCGCGCAGGCCACCCGGGCTTTCCTTGCAGTTGGGTTCGAGCGAATACGGCGTGTCTTCGAACTTTTGATGGCGCTGCCGCATCTCCAGCGTTTTGGCGCGCAGGAAGGCGCGTGAATTCATCGCCTGCGAGTTGTTGCGCCGAAACACGTTGAAACCGCGCCGCGAGCCGCACAGAAAGCGTGATTCGAGCAGAGCGGTGCGTACCGTGACATCCCGTTCGGCCTCGGCCATGCACTCTTCAACGGTGCGCACGCTCGAGCCGATTTCCAGGCCGATGTCCCAGCAGGCGGTGATGAAGACTTCCACCCCGAGTTTCAGTGCCGACGCGGCGCTGCCGTCCGCGTGCGGCGTGGACGGCACCAGCACCAGCACATCGACATCGGAATGCGGAAACAACTCGCCGCGCCCGTAGCCGCCGACCGCGAGCAGGGCCGCATCGGCAGGCATGCCGCAGTGCTCCCACAGCCTGACAAGAGTCTCGTCCACATGGCGCGCCAGGCCGCGAATCAGGCGCACCGCAGCGGGGGCGGTGGGGCGGGCCGCCTCGAAATGGCGGATCAACGCGTCTTTGCCGGCGCGGAACTGCAGGCGCAAGTCGCCCAAGTGTTCGGTGGACAGCGCGGCGGGTTCCGCCTTCGCCGCTGACAACGTCGCAGCCACTCAGGCCGTCACAGCTTCACGAACGAACGCGGGCAGCGCGGGGCAGCCCGCAGAGAGTGTCAGCACCTCGTAGCCGGTGTCAGTGACCACCACTGTGTGCTCCCACTGCGCTGACAGCGAACGGTCTTTGGTAACGATAGTCCAGCCGTCGCCAGCCTCGCGAATCTCACGCCGCCCCGCGTTCACCATCGGCTCGATGGTGAACACCATGCCTGGCATCAACGTATCCAGCGTGCCCGGCTTGCCGTAATGCAGCACCTGGGGATCCTCATGAAACTTGCGGCCGATGCCGTGGCCGCAGAACTCGCGCACCACCGAGAAGCCGTTGCTCTCGGCAAAGGTCTGAATCGCGTGGCCAATGTCGCCCAGTCGCGCGCCGGGCCTGACCTTCAAGATCCCGCGCCACATCGCCTCGTAGGTGAGTTGGCACAGCCGCTTGGCTGCGATCGACGCGTCGCCGACGATGAACATGCGGCTGGTGTCGCCATGCCAGCCGTCCTTGATGACCGTGATGTCGATGTTGACGATGTCGCCATTTTTCAGCGGGCGCTCGTTCGGGATGCCATGGCAGATCTGGTGGTTGATCGAGGTGCAGATCGATTTGGGGTAGGGCGCGTACCCCGACGGTGCGTAGTTCAGCGGCGCTGGAACGGTTTGCTGCACATTGACCATGTGGTCGTGCGCCAGCTTGTCGAGCATCTCGGTGCTGACCCCCGGCACGACGTGCGGCGTCAGCATGTCCAGCACTTCGGCAGCGAGGCGGCCGGCGATGCGCATGCCATCGATGTCGGTAGCGGTCTTGATGGCAATCGTCATGCATTTGATTATCTCATCCGACCCGTAAAATCGAGGGTCAACCCGAGGTGGTTTGCCCACCATGCCGGACTTCCCACTTCTCCCCGAGCCGAGCCGCGTGAGCACATCGTCCCAGCACCTGATTCCTGTCGAGGGGGGCAACGCGCTCCCGGCATTTCGCGCGCAGGCGCTGCTGACCGGCCTGCAACAGGTCGCCCCGCGCGTCACAGAGGTTCACGCGCGGTACGTGCACTGGGTGTGCAGCGAGACGGAGTTGACGCCTGCCGAGTGCGACACGGTGGAAGGCCTGTTGCGCTACGGCGATACCTACACCGGCCCGACCGAAGGCTTGCTGATCATCATCGCGCCGCGCCTGGGCACGGTGTCGCCATGGGCCTCGAAGGCAACCGATATCGCGCACAACTGCGGCTTGGCTCTGAAACGGATCGAGCGCGTCACCGAGTACCGGCTGACGGTGAAGACCGGCCTGCTGGGCGGCAGCAAGCCGCTCGCTGCTGATGAATTGCAGGCTGCCACCACGCTGTTGCACGACCGCATGACCGAGAGCGTGCTGCTGCGCCGAGAAGACGCCGCACACCTGTTCGACGAGCGGCCAGCGGCACCGATGGCGCAGGTCGACGTGCTCGGCGCAGGCCGCGCGGCTCTGGTCGCTGCCAACGCTGAATTCGGCTTGGCCTTGTCCGACGACGAAATCGATTACCTGGTGACCGCCTTCACCGCGATGCAGCGCAACCCGACCGACGTCGAGCTGATGATGTTCGCGCAGGCCAACAGCGAGCACTGCCGCCACAAGATCTTCAACGCCAGCTTCACGATCGACGGCGTGGCGCAGGAACGCTCGATGTTCCAGATGATCCGCAACACGCATCAGCTGGCGCCGCAGCACACGGTGATCGCCTACAGCGACAACTCGTCGGTGATGGAAGGCGGCGTGATCGAGCGCTGGCTGCCCGAGGGCTACACCAACGCGCCCCTCTACCGCGGGCGCGAGGAGCTGGCGCATGTGCTGATGAAGGTCGAAACGCACAACCACCCGACCGCCATTTCGCCGTTTGCCGGTGCCTCGACCGGCGCGGGCGGCGAAATCCGCGACGAAGGTGCCACCGGCCGCGGCTCGAAGCCGAAGGCGGGCCTGACCGGCTTCACCGTTTCGAACCTGAATCTGCCCGGCACCGATTGGGCCTGGGAGTACTCGCCCTACGGCAAGCCGGAGCACATCGCCAGCCCGCTGCAGATCATGATCGAGGGGCCACTCGGCGGCGCCGCATTCAACAACGAGTTCGGGCGGCCGAATTTGGCGGGTTACTTCCGCGTGTACGAGCAAACCGTGCCTTGCGGCCCGGGGGAGCAGACCGTCGGCGTCGAAGGCCGGCAGCAACGCCGCGGTTACCACAAGCCCATCATGATCGCCGGCGGTTTGGGCACGATCTCGGCGACGCAGACCGAGAAGGTCGCCTTCGCGGCCGGCACCTTGCTGATTCAGCTGGGCGGCCCCGGCATGCGCATCGGCATGGGCGGCAGCGCGGCCAGCTCGATGGCGGCGGGTGCCAACGCGGCAGCGCTCGACTTCGATTCGGTGCAGCGCGGCAACCCGGAAATCCAGCGGCGCGCGCAGGAGGTCATCAACCACTGCGCGGCGTTGGGCGCGGTCAATCCGATCCTGGCGATCCACGACGTCGGTGCCGGTGGCATCTCGAATGCGTTCCCCGAGCTGGTCGATGGGGCAGGGCGAGGCGCCCGCTTCGATTTGCGCCTGGTGCCGCTGGAAGAAAGCGGAATGTCGCCGAAGGAGATCTGGAGCAACGAGAGCCAGGAGCGCTACGTGCTCGCGCTGCAGCCCGAGCTGCTGCCGATGTTCGACGCCATGTGCGTGCGCGAACGTTGTCCGTATGCCGTGGTCGGCGTGGCCACCGAGGCGCAGCAACTGGTGCTGGCCGACGCGCCGATGACGGCCAACAACCTGCCGGCCTCGCCCGCCATCAACATGCCGATGGAGGTGCTGCTGGGCAAGCCGCCGAAGATGCACCGCGACGTGAAGCGCGTGGCGCTGGAGCTGCCTGCACTCGATCTGATCGATGTGGAGTTGGCCACCGTTGCGCTCGACGTGCTGCGCCACCCGACCGTGGCCAGCAAGCGCTTTCTCATCACCATCGGCGACCGCACGGTGGGCGGGTTGAGCCACCGCGACCCGATGGTCGGGCCCTGGCAGGTGCCGGTGGCCGACTGCGCGGTGACGCTGGCCGATTACCGAGGCTTGCGCGGCGAGGCGATGAGCATCGGCGAGCGCACGCCGCTGGCCGTCATTGATGCGCCCGCCTCGGGCCGCATGGCCGTTGGCGAGGCGCTGACCAATTTGTTGGCTGCACCGTTTGCGCTCGAGCGCGTCAAGCTCAGCTGCAATTGGATGGCGGCCTGTGGTGAGGCAGGCGAAGATGCTGCGCTCTACGACACGGTGCGCGCGGTCGGCATGGAGCTGTGCCCAGCGCTCGGCATCAGCGTACCGGTCGGCAAGGACAGCCTGTCGATGCGCACGCGGTGGAGCGAGCAAGGCCCCAACGGCCCAGTCCACAAGCAGGTCACCGCGCCGCTCTCGCTGATCGTCTCGGCTTTCGTCACGCTCGACGATGTGCGCGGCACCTTGACGCCGCAGCTGCAGCCGGGAGACACCACGTTGATCCTGATCGACCTCGGCTGTGGTCAAAACCGCATGGCCGGCTCGATGCTGGCGCAGGTGCTGAGCCAGACCGGCAACGCCACCGACGGTGTGCCCGATCTCGACGATCCGGCGCAACTCAAGGCATTGATCGCCGCGATCAACCAGCTGCGCGCTGAAGGCCGCCTGCTGGCTTACCACGACCGCAGCGACGGCGGCCTGTGGGCGACGGTGTGTGAAATGGCGTTCGCCGGCCACATGGGCGTAAGTCTGAACGTCGACATGCTGCTCATCGAAGGCGACGGCATCAGCGACAGCCGCATGGACTGGGGCGACTCAAAGAACTGGGTCGGCCAGGTCGGCGCACGACGCGCGGAGCTGACGCTCAAAGCGCTGTTCAACGAGGAGCTCGGCGTCGTCATTCAGGTGCCCACTGCCGTGCGCAACGAGGTGATGCAGACGCTGCGTGCGCACGGCCTGTCGAAGCACAGCCACTTCATCGGCAAGCCGAACGATCGCGGCGTGGTCGAGGTCTGGCGCGACACCAAAAACGTGTTCAGCGCGCCGCTGCGTGAGCTGCAGCAGGTGTGGGACGAGGTCAGCTGGCGCATCGCGCGGCTGCGTGACAACCCGGGCTCTGCCGACGCCGAGCACGAGGCTGCGGGCCGAGTCGATGACGCTGGCCTGCATCTGCACCTGAGCTTCAACCCGGCCGACGACGTTGCAGCGCCGTTCATCCACACCGCGCGCCCGAAGCTCGCGATCCTGCGTGAACAAGGCGTCAACAGCCAGGTCGAAATGAGCTACGCGATGGCACTCGCCGGCTTCGACACCTACGACGTGCACGTGAGCGACCTGCAAAGCGGTCGTGCCCGGCTCGACCAGTTCATCGGCTTCGTCGCGTGCGGCGGCTTCAGCTACGGCGACACGCTGGGCGCGGGCGAGGGCTGGGCGCGGTCGATTTTGTTCAACCCGCAGCTGGCCGAGCAGTTCGCCGCCTTCTTCAACCGCCAGGACACCTTCGCGCTCGGTGTGTGCAACGGCTGCCAGATGATGGCGGCCTTGTCACCCATCATTCCTGGCGCGCAGGCGTGGCCAAAGTTCACCCGCAACCGCAGCGAGCAGTTTGAGGCCCGCCTCAGCCTGGTCGAGGTGCTTGAGAGCCCGTCGATCCTGTTCACCGGCATGGCCGGCAGCCGGCTGCCCGTGGCGGTGTCGCATGGCGAGGGCTATGCCGACTTTTCCCAGCGCGGCGACAGCCATGCCGTGCACCGCGCGATGCGCTTTGTCGATCACGCAGGACTGGCCACAGAGGCCTACCCGTTCAACCCGAACGGCAGCCCCGGCGGCTTGACCTCGGTGACCACGCCAGACGGTCGCTACACCGTGCTGATGCCGCACGCCGAGCGCGTGTTTCGCAACCTGCAGATGAGCTGGACGTCGGGTTCGACCAGCGAGCTGAGCCCGTGGATGCGGATGTTCCGCAATGCGCGGCGCTGGGTGGGCTAGCGCGCCCGGCCAGCGCGCCCGTCACCCCCTTACCATCTGCACACACCCGAACAACCACCGAGATGGCAATGAACAGATTCCTGCAGGCGCTGCTGTGGCTGGTGATGGCTGGCGTGGCGGCTGGGTGCTCGCAGCTGCCACTGCGCGATCCGCTGCGGATCAGCCTGGTCGGCATTGAACCGCTGCCGGGTCAGGGCCTGGAGCTGCGCATGGCGATGAAGCTGCGTGTGCAGAACCCGAACGACGCGCCGGTCGACTTCGATGGGCTGGCGCTCGAGGTTGACTTGCGTGGCCTGAGCTTCGCCAGTGGTGTCAGCGATCAGGTCGGCTCGGTGCCGCGCTACGGCGAGTCGGTGATCTCGGTGCCGGTGTCGGTGTCGGCCATTTCGGTGCTGCGGCAGGGCCTGAGCTTCGCCAACGGCGACCGCGCCAGCGTCACCTACGCGATCCGCGGCAAGGTCGGCGGATCGATCCTAGGCGGCTCCAGCTTCAAGACCAACGGGCAGATCGAGCTGCCGACCTCTTTGCTCGGCGCCACCCCACCTTGAGTCGGCTGTGATCGGCGTGATGGCGCCGTCGGACGGCAACGCTTACCGCGGTGAACGATTCGAGCGGCTCGATGCGCTGCGCGGCGTGGCCATCGTCTGGATGGCCGCCTTCCATTTCTGCTTCGACCTCAATTACTACGGCTTCATCCGGCAAGACTTCCACACCGACCCGCTGTGGACGCTGCAGCGCAGCGCAATCGTCACGTTGTTCGTTTTCTGTGTCGGCTTCGGTCAAGCGGTGGCGCTGGAGCAGGGCCAGACGAGGCGGCGCTTCTGGCGGCGCTGGGCGCAGATTGCCGGTTGTGCCGTGGGGGTGAGCGCGGGCTCGGCGCTGATGTTCCCGCAGACCTACATCAGCTTCGGTGTGCTGCACGGCATCGCGGTGATTTTGTTGCTGCTGCGGCCGGTGGCGCCAGTCGGCCGCTGGTTGTGGCCGCTGGGTGCAGTGGCCTTGCTGCTTCCGCTGATGGTTCAACACCCGTTCTTCGACATCCGCGCCACGAATTGGGTCGGCCTGATCACTCACAAGCCGATCACCGAAGACTATGTGCCGGTGCTGCCGTGGCTGGGGGTGGCGCTGTGGGGGCTGGCGGCAGGGCAATGGGTCGTGCGCCATCGCCCGATGTGGTTGAGCGGTGCATTGCCGACGGCGCTGCGCCTGCCGGGCCGGCCGCTGGCCGCACTCGGCCGCTGGAGCCTGAGCTTTTACATGCTGCACCAGCCGGTGCTGATCGGCGTGGTGATGGCCGCGGCGTGGTTCCTCCATCCACAGCCATGAAGCTGTCGAGCTAAGCCGACCCCAGCCGCTACCATCGCTCGATGAGCAACAAGATCCTGTTCGGCTTCCACGCCGTCACCGTCCGGCTGAAGACCACGCCGAAATCCGTCGTCGAGATCCACTTCGACACCTCGCGCCGCGACCAGCGCATGCGCCAGTTCATCGAGCGCTGCACTGTCGCGGGCTCAAAGCTGATCGACAGCGACGACACTCGGCTGCAGAAACTGTGCGGCACGCACCGCCACCAGGGCGTGGTCGCACGTGTCGAGCCGGTGGCGCTGAGCCGCTCGATCGACGACACGTTGGACGAGCTCGATGCCATTGCTGGCAACCCGCTGTTGCTGGTGCTCGACGGCATCACCGACCCGCACAACCTCGGCGCCTGCCTGCGCGTGGCCGACGGTGCCGGTGCGCATGCGGTGATCGCGCCGAAAGACCATGCGGTCGGCGTCAACGCGACGGTGGCCAAGGTATCGAGTGGTGCTTCCGACACGGTGCCGTACTTCATGGTGACCAACCTGGCGCGTACGCTCAATGAGTTGAAGGATCGCAACATCCGCATCATCGGCACATCCGACACCGCCACGCAGTCGCTGTACGACATCGTCCTGAGCGGCCCTGTTGCGCTGGTGCTGGGTGCCGAAGGCACGGGCATGCGGCAGCTGACGACCAAGACCTGCGACGAACTGATCAGCCTGCCGATGCGCGGCGCGGTCGAGAGCCTCAACGTGTCGGTCGCTAGCGGCGTGTGCCTTTACGAAGCGCTGCGCCAGCGGCGCGCGAAGGAAGGCGCTCTCGAATGACCTGAAGATCGACAGCGCGGGCTCAATGTCGCTCAGGCCTCTGCCCAGAACACCGCGAACCAACCCTGGGTGTCGAGCCAGCACCGGCTATTCGCAAACCCTGCCGATTGCAGCAAAGTCGCGAAGCGCTCGACGCTGTATTTGAACGAGTTTTCGGTGTGCAGTCGCTCGTCGGCCGCGAACCGCCGTTCACCCTCGGGCCAGCGCACCACCAGCGCGCGGCGGGCTTCGAGATGCATTTCGATGCGCGAGGCGTCGCGGTTGAAGAAAGCCAGGTGGCGCCAATCGCGCGGGTCGAAATCGC
>JANPNF010000168.1:0-2649 GCA_031427315.1 Burkholderiales bacterium
CGCAGCGCCAGCGGCACCGACCAGTGGCGTGAGATTGGTCGCGATCGTCGACACGCCGGACGGGTTGTCGTCCTTGAACTTCACCACCATGCCGCTGACCTTGCCGGGGCCGATGTCGTACGAGGCGCCGAGCGCCAGCGACTTCAACGACTCGAGACCGATGTTGTTGTTGCGCTGGTTGTAGCCGATGCCGACCATCAGGCCACCAGTCTTGTAGGTTGCCATCGCGCCACCGAATCGATTGGCCTTGCTGTTGCCCGACACGTCGCTGAAGGCGTACATCGCCGAAGCCGTGATGCCGCCCACGACGATGCGGTACTGCAGCGCATTGCTGAAGCGGATGTCGATGCTCGATGGAATCGACGCCGCCTGGCCCGCCGCCAGGCTCGAATACGTACCCATGATGTCGAAGTTGGCATTGATTTCATAGGCCGGCGTGTACTGCCGGCCCGCCAGGACAGCGCCAAACGGTGTGACCAGGCCGAGATAGATCTGGCGATCCCAGAAGGAATTGCCGAGGTTGACGCCGAGTGTCGAACCGATCCCAGCGGCGACACCCGCCACCGCCGGCTGCAACGCGGCCGGCAAACCGAGCAGCGCGGCCCGGTTCAGACGATCCGGCACCTGCGTGCCCGACGGCGGCCGGCTGCTGAGGCTGCCGCTGTTGGCCTCGGTCCGGTTCTCCATCACGAACAGCGCGCGGTAGCCGCCACCGAGATCCTCGTTGCCGCGCAAACCGAATCGCGAGCCTTCCATGATGCCGCTGACGAGCGCCGTGTCGGTACCCTTCGCGTAGCCGGTGACGCGCTGCACGCCGACATCGATGATGCCGTACAGCGTCACCGAGTTGGGGGTGGCCGTTTGAGCGATGCAGGCACTGCTGGCAGCGGCCAGCAGCGTGAGGGCGAGGGTCTTGTTCATGGTGCGCAATCTCCGGGTTTGCAAGCCTTTGAATGTTGACCGATGGCCATCGCCAATGCGCTGCGTTGTTGCACGACACCAACGCCTGTTTTCCCTGAGAGGCAGGGACATTGGCCCACAAAAAAAAGGCCGCCCGAAGGCGGCCCTGACTCACGCGCAAGGCGTGCTATTCGATCAGAAGCGATGCGTCACGCCAAGGTCAAACGCCGCCTTTTTCTGCCCCACCGTGAAGCGGTTACCGCTCGACTTGCCGATCGTCGAGTACAGGTTGGTCCGCTTGGACAGGTTGTAGTTGCCGCCGAAGCCAAACTTGCTGCCGTCGCGGTTGGCCAGGTTGGAATCGACGCGGACGTAGCCGGCGCGGATCTCGACCGGACCCATCGGCGCCGTGACGCCGAACGACAGGTTCTTGATGTCTTCCGCAACGGTGCCGGCCGCAGTAGTGAAGTTGTCGCCCTTCTCGAACTGACCCAGCAGTCTGAAAGCGCCGAAGTTGTACGAACCGTAGATCCCGGTGGTCTTCATGTCGCCAGAGTTCCGGTCAAACGCAACGCCCACGTTAAGCGGGCCGGCTGCGTAACGGACGTTTAAGCCAATCGGGCGCTCACGATTCACCCGTGCTGTCGGCGTGATGGCACCGGCAATGCCCCCACCGCTCTCGGCGGTCGACTGGCCTTCGGCCGCGGCAATCGCTGCATGCATGCTCAGGCCACCCATGCTCGGCGAACGGTAATAGATGACGTTGTTGCCGCGAATCGTGGCGTTGATGCCACCCGTGTGCACGCTGCCTACCGTGGTCACGACCCAAGGATCGAAGCCCCCGTTCATGTCCTGCAGCGGCATGATCATCCGGCCCAGACGCACATCGCCGAAGCTACCGCCCAATCCGACCCAGCTTTCGCGCCAGAACACGTTGGCATTGGCGGGTTGAAGGAAGGTCGTGCCGCCGATGGTGCCGTTTTGGACGTTGAACCGGTGTTGCAGCGAGAAGATCGCTGACATGCCACCGCCCAGATCCTCGCGGCCCGAGAGGATGAAGCGGTTGTTGCTCGAGCCCGAGCCACCCAATTGCCAGTCGCTAGCAGTAGCGGTGCCAACTCGCCTGACGCCGGCATCGACAGCGCCCGACAACGTGACCGACGATTGAGCCGCCACGGTGCTGGCGAAAGCGCCGAGCACAGCGAGAGCGAGTAGAGATTTTTTCATTGCAACTATCTCCTAGGTTGAAAAAGGGGTCCCGATCGTGGAACCGCCCGGGAAAAGTCATCCGTCCCGGCGAGAGGGTTGATCAGTCCAACCTCCTCAGCGGAAGTTGGACGTATTGCACCAGAGCCCCCCACTGCTGCAAAGCATTGACCGTGAATTCCGTCACCCCTGTTGTCGGTCTACAACGAACAGGTGGTCCTGATGGGGCCCTGCCTTGCCCACGCTCGTTGCAATGAAGTCAGCGGTGACTTCGTAGCAAAAGATGACCTATCCTCAGGCCTTCATGATGTTCACCATTGATCGTGGCGTGGCCGCTGCGGATGCCGCGCTCAGAACCCTGAGCGGGTCGGCGCGTGCCCAACGCCCCTCGCCAACAGCGCCAGCAGCCGATTTGTCTGTTGATGAACGGCGGCTGTCGGGCGCCCTGATGCGCGTCAACCATGTTGGCGAGGTCTGCGCCCAGGCGCTGTACCAGGCCCAGGCGCTGACCGCGCGCACACCGGCGCTGCGCGCGCAAATGGC
>JANPNF010000169.1:0-1772 GCA_031427315.1 Burkholderiales bacterium
CATGACCCTGATCGAACTGCTGATCGTGCTGGTGATCGTCGGCATCCTGGCGGGCGTGGCCTGGCCGAGCTTTCGCGAGGCGGTGCACAAGAGCCGGCGGGCCGATGCGATGTCGGCGCTGACCGAGATCATGCAGGCGCAAGAGCGCTGGCGGGCGAACAACCCGGCCTACAGTGGATCGTTGACCGCGCCCGATCCTGATTGGCGAGCCGTGTCGCGGGACGGTCACTACGCCATTTCGCTGGCCGCTGCCACGGCATCGACCTATACGGCGACGGCGAGCGTTGTGAGTACATCGCCTCAAGCATCGGACACCCGCTGCCAAGTGATGAGGGTCTGCATCAACGGCGGCAACATCAAATACATATCGGGCGCCACCACTTGCGACGCAACCACCGCCCAGCCTGACCCTTGCTGGTTGCGATGAACATCGCGATGCGCCCCGCAATGAGCAGCGCGACAGGTTCGCGCCAGATACCCAGCGCGACCCGCCACGGTTTCACCATGGTCGAGTTGCTGATCACCGTCGTCATCCTGGCGGTGCTGGCAGCCATCGCGGTACCGTCGATGCGTGAGTTGATTGCGCGGCAGCGGGTTGAGTCGATTGCCAAGGAACTGGCGACCGACCTGCGCTACCTCAGGACTGAAGCCATTCAGCGCCGGCGCGACGTCCAGATTTTGTTCCTGTCAAGCACGAGCAGCACCTGCTACGTTCTTTACTCAAAGGGCCCGGCACAGAACAACTGCATTTGCGCTCGCACAGACGGGCTGCCGATCTGTGGCGACCCTGACCTGCTTGGCGCAAACCGCGAATTCAAGTCAGTGACGATCGCCCGCACCCGGGGCATTTTGCTGTCCGCTGACCCAGTGAGGTTGAACCTGGGCGGCTTCAACGGCTTGCCAAGAGGCAATCAGGTATTTCAGGCATCGGTGGCAGGCATCGGCATGGGCGGCGAGGTACGCGTCTTCACAACGGCAGACAACTTGATCGTTCCGAAACTCTGCTCAGTGTCCGGGCGCCACGGCTCGCTGGCGGCCTGCGCGCTATGAGACACCGCCCGTCCCTGCACGCCTCGCCGGGCCGCCACCGCGGCCTGTCGATCGTCGAGCTGATGATCGGCATCGCGATCGGGCTGTTCATCGTGGCGGGCGCCACGCTGATGTTGACGACCCAGCTCGGTGACAACCGCCGCCTGCTGCTGGAGGCGCAGATCCAGCAGGACATGCGCGCCGCGGCCGACATGATCACGCGCGACATCCGCCGGGCTGGTTACTGGGGGCAGTCCTATTGTCAGCTTTGGCCAAAGCCACCGGCGCCAGCCTGTCCCGTTCAAACCAATCCCTACAACCGCATCGATCCCGACGCTACACCGCTTGGCACGGACACTGTCGAGTACGACCGCTCGACCGGCGAGGATGGCAACCGACCGATCGGCAGCGACGACAACATGGTAGATGTCGAAGCCAACCGGCCGCGTGAACGGGTGGGATTCAGGCTGAACGTCACCAACAAGACCATTGACTACCAGGTGGGTGCCAACAACTGGCAAGCCCTGACCGACAAAGAGGTGATGGAGGTCACGACCTTTCGATTGGATTTGATCTCCAGGTTGGTCGATGTGCCGTGCGGCGCGGGCCCCTGCGGTCCGTGCGACGCAGCGGACCGGTGTCCGGCGATCAATCCGATCACTAACTGCAGACTCGTACAGGTTTACCGTGACGTGACGATCACCATCGTCGCCAGAGCCAAGCACGATGCGGCCGTGCAACGG
>JANPNF010000170.1:0-3450 GCA_031427315.1 Burkholderiales bacterium
TCCATGGCCTTGGTGATCTTCTTGGTGTTCTCGACACTCTTGATCTTGCCGCGTATTTCTTTACCAGCAGCCATTAATGTGCCCCCACGTCGCTACGCTCCTGCCCCCCGAGGGGGCGCCTCGCACGTCGGCCGGGGAACCCGTCCGAGGCGAGTTGCTTGATCGGCTGAAGCTTGTTCATTAGGTGAAAGACTTCTTGAATGCGCCGACTGCGGCGGTCAATTCAGCTTCCGAATCTTTGTCGAGCGCCTTGGCGTCTTCGATCTTCTTGAGCAGACCGGCGTGGCTGGTCTTCAGGAACTGGTGCAGGCCACTTTCGAAGGCCAAAACTTTCTTCACGTCCACATCGTCCATAAAGCCCTTGTTCACCGCGAACAGCGTGGCGCCCATCAGCGAGATCGGCAGCGGCGAGTACTGCGCCTGCTTGAGCAGTTCGGTGACGCGGGCGCCACGGTCGAGCTGCTTGCGGGTGGCTTCGTCGAGGTCGGAAGCGAACTGTGCAAACGCGGCCAGTTCACGGTACTGCGCCAGGTCGGTGCGGATGCCGCCGGACAGGCTCTTGATGACCTTGGTCTGCGCCGCACCACCGACCCGCGACACCGAGATACCGGCGTTGATCGCAGGGCGGATGCCGGCGTTGAACAGCGAGGTTTCCAGAAAGATCTGACCGTCGGTGATCGAGATCACGTTGGTCGGCACGAAAGCCGACACGTCACCGGCTTGCGTCTCGATGATCGGCAATGCGGTGAGCGAGCCGGTCTTGCCTTTGACGGCGCCCTTGGTGAAGGCTTCGACATAGTCAGCGTTTACACGTGCGGCGCGTTCCAGCAGGCGGCTGTGGAGATAGAACACGTCGCCAGGATAGGCTTCGCGGCCGGGCGGGCGGCGCAGCAGCAACGACACTTGGCGATAAGCGACGGCCTGCTTGGACAAATCGTCGTACACGATCAACGCGTCTTCGCCACGATCACGGAAATACTCGCCCATCGTGCAACCTGAGTAGGCCGACACGTACTGCATCGCGGCCGATTCGGCGGCGGTGGCGGCGACGACGATGGTGTAGTCCATCGCACCGTTCGCTTCGAGCGAGCGCACTACGTTCTTGACCGACGAGGCCTTCTGGCCGATCGCGACGTAGATGCAGGTCATGTTCTGACCGCGCTGGTTGATGATCGCGTCGATCGCCACCGCAGTCTTGCCCGTCTGCCGGTCGCCGATGATCAACTCGCGTTGGCCGCGGCCGATGGGCACCATCGAGTCGATCGACTTCAGGCCGGTCTGCATCGGCTGATCGACTGACTTGCGGGCGATCACGCCCGGTGCGATCTTCTCGATCGGCATCGACAGTTGCGCGTTGATCGGGCCCTTGCCGTCGATCGGCTGGCCGAGCGCGTTGACCACGCGGCCCTTGAGTTCGGGGCCGACTGGCACTTCGAGAATGCGGCCGGTGCACTTGACGGTGTCGCCTTCGGCGATGTGCTCGTACTCACCCAAGATCACCGAGCCGACCGAGTCGCGCTCGAGGTTCAGCGCGAGGCCGAAGGTCGGCGTGCCATCGGGGGCAGTTGGAAACTCCAACATCTCGCCCTGCATCACGTCCGACAGGCCGTGCACGCGGCAGATGCCGTCCGCCACCGACACGACCGTGCCCTGGTTGCGGATGTCGGTCGAGGCGCTCAAGCCTTCGATGCGGCTCTTGATGAGTTCGGAAATTTCTGCGGGATTCAGTTGCATGAGCTCTCTCCTGTCTGTGCGTTTACGCGATGAGCGTGCCGCGCGTCAGAGTGAATGACGTGGATGTTTCGGAGCGACGGTCGCGGCCTTCAGGCCGTGAGCGCCACCCGCATTTGTTCAAGACGCGCCTGCACCGAGGTGTCCATCACCTCGTCGCCGACGACAACACGGATGCCACCGATCAGCGCGGGTTCAAGCTGCACGGTAACGTTCAGCTTGCGGGCGAAGTGTTTTTCCAGCGAGGCGACGACGTCGGTCAGCTGCGCTGCATCGATCGGGAAGGCACTGAACACGGTCGCATCGGACACGCCGGCACCGGCATTAGCCAACGCATGGAATTGCGCTGCGATTTCCGGCAGCACCGTCAACCTGCCGTTGTCGATCACGGTGCTGAGGAAGTTCTTCATCGCTGCCGACAGCGGCGCCGCACCGTCGCGCGCCACCACCGAAGCGATCAGCTCGATCACGTTCTCAGCGCTGACCTTCGGGCTGGCGGCGAACTGACGCAACTGCTCGTTCCCGGCAATCGCCGCCAAGGCGTTGATCTCCTGCGCCACCGATTTCACGTCGCCGCGCGCAGCGACATCGAACAAGGCCTCGGCGTAGGGCCGGGCGAGTGTGGCAAGTTCAGCCATGGGTCAGTGCTCCGACGAATGCGCGCAAGCGATCACAGCTCGACCTTCAGGCGGTTCAGCAACTCGGCGTGGACGCCGGCGTTGATTTCGCGCTTGAGGATCTGCTCGGCACCCTTGACAGCCAGCACCGCAACCTGCTCACGCAGCACCTCGCGTGCCTTGATCGCTTCCTGCTCGGCCTCGGCCTTGGCGGCGGCGACGATCTTGGCGCCTTCGTCGTTGGCACGCCCCTTGGCTTCTTCGATCATCGACTGCGCCAAACGCTCCGCATCGGCCAGGCGTTGCGCGGCGTCGGTGCGCGCAGCCGACAGCTGCTGCTCAACGCGCTTGTTGGCGGTGGTTAACTCCGCCTTGGCCTTGTCGGCAGCTGACAATCCCTCAGCAATTTTCTGCGCACGTGCGTCGAGTGCAGCGGTGATCGGTGGCCAGATGTACTTCATCGTGAATCCGACCAGGATCAGAAATACGATCATCTGAATGATGAATGTCGCAGTGATGCTCACGTTGAAGCCTCAATCAGGGTGACAGAGTCGGCAGGTCCGAACACTTCAGGTCCGCCGGCGGACGCGATTTACTTCGGCAGGTTCGCGAGCTGGGCCAGGAACGGGTTGGCCGTCGTGAACCACAGTGCAATACCGGTGCCGATGATGAACGACGCGTCGATCAGACCGACCAGCAAGAACATCTTGGTTTGCAACTCACCCATCAGCTCGGGCTGGCGCGCGGCGGATTCGAGGTACTTGCTGCCCATGACGCCAATGCCGATACAAGCACTCACGTTCGTCCTCGGCCAGATTGAAGAGATAGTCATGCCCGTCGACACGCAAGTATTTCCAATCCCCGTCGCGCAGTGCCCTTTGACCGCGATGCTTCATGCGCCAATGCATCCGCCTGCGAAACGGCGGCTCCGTGCCACGCAGCACCGCCAGCAGCGATACGCCGTCCAACGGGCAGTCTGGATCGATCGGGGTCTCTGACTCGTCGATTGCACTACTCGCACTAGTCGCGCCACGGGGCAAGATGCCCGCCGCGTCCAGCATCGTGGCGGACCAGTCCATCGTCATGCATTGCTGAGCGCTTT